>NZ_MWLP01000057.1:0-39424 GCF_010634885.1 Microbacterium sp. B35-04
CTCGCAAGCTCGCTCAACGACCGCGTTCCTCGCTCGCTCGGCGACCGGGGAACATGCGAGGACCGGGACGAAACGCGCCCCCAGGTAGGCTGGGCGTGTGACACCGACAGCGCCGGGCTCCCATATCGCGGGCAAGCTGGGCCTGACCGACCGCATCTTCGCCGGAGCGCGATCGCGCACTCTGCTCAAGACCGTCGAGGCAGGCCTGAAGCGCGTCGACAGCGCGCTCGAGCGCGAGCTGCGGGTGGCAGACACCCTCGCCGACGCCACCAGCCGCTACCTGTACGACGCAGGCGGCAAGCGCGTTCGTCCGATGCTGGCGCTGCTGACCGCCCAGCTCGGCGACGGTGCGACCGACGAGGTCATCCAGGCCGCCACGGCTCTCGAGATGACCCACCTCGGCTCCCTGTACCACGACGACGTGATGGATGCCGCCGACAAGCGTCGCGGAGTGCCCAGTGCCCATGCGGTGTGGGGCAACAACGTCGCCATCCTCACCGGCGATCTGCTGTTCTCCCGCGCGAGCCAGATCATGGCCCGACACGGCGACCGTGCCATCCGGCTGCAGGCCGACACGTTCGAGCGTCTGGTGCTCGGGCAGATGCACGAGACGGTCGGTCCGTCCGAGACCGACGACCGCGTCGAGTTCTACCTGCAGGTGCTCTCCGACAAGACCGGCTCGCTGATCGCCGCCGCGGCGCAGTCGGGCGTGATCTTCTCGAACGGGCCGGAAGAGTTCGAGGCGCCGATGGTGACCTTCGGCGAGAAGGCCGGGGTGGCATTCCAGCTGCTCGACGACGTGATCGACCTGTCCGCCGACCCCGACGAGACCGGCAAGGTGCCCGGCACCGATCTGCGTGCCGGCGTGCCGACCATGCCCTACCTCGTGCTCGGAGAGCGGAAGGATGCGGCATCCGTCGAGCTGCGCGCCCGGATCGACGACGGCGTCGCCCGCATCGCCGACGGCGCCGATCCCTCGATCCTCGACGAGCCGCTCGCGCGGCTGCGCGATCACGAGGCGACCGAGGCCACCCTCGACCTCGCCCACGCGTGGTCGAGCCAGGCGATCGAGGCGCTCGCACCCCTCCCGAACGGCGCCGTGCGCGAAGCCCTGACCCGATTCGCTCAGGCCGTCGCCGACCGCTCCAGTTAGACGTTCCCGCGTTTCGTCTCGCTTCGCTCGCTCAACGACCGGGGAGTGCGACGAGCCGAGTTCCCGAAAGGACCATCATGACCAAGCTTCGGCTGGCGATCGTCGGTGCAGGACCGGCAGGCATCTACGCCGCCGACATCCTGCTGAAGGCCGAGCGCAGGTTCGACGTGTCGATCGACCTGTTCGAGCAGCTGCCCGCCCCATACGGCCTCGTCCGCTACGGCGTCGCCCCCGACCACCCGCGCATCAAGGGCATCATCACGGCCCTGCGCGAGGTGCTCGACCGCGGGGACATCCGCATCTTCGGCAACGTGCGCTTCGGTGAGGACATCACCCTCGACGACCTCAAGCACCACTACCACGCGGTGATCTTCGCCACCGGCGCCATCCGCGACACCGACCTCGACATCCCCGGCATCGATGCCGCCGGCTCGTACGGCGCCGCCGACTTCGTGAGCTGGTTCGACGGGCACCCCGATGTGCCGCGCGACTGGCCGCTGGATGCGGCATCCGTCGCGGTCCTGGGCAACGGCAACGTCGCCCTCGACGTGTCGCGCATGCTGGCCAAGCACGCCGAGGACCTGCTGCCCACCGAGATCCCCGACAACGTCTACGAGGGGCTCGCAGCGTCGAACGTCACGGACGTGCACGTCTTCGGTCGCCGCGGGCCCGCGAACGTGAAGTTCACGCCGCTGGAGCTCCGCGAACTCGGCGAGCTGCGCGACGTCGACATGGTCGTCTACGACGAGGACTTCGACTACGACGACGCGGCGCACGCCGCCATCGCGAGCAACAAGCAGGTCATGGTGATCGATCGTGTGCTGCAGTCGTGGCGCAAGCGCGACTCGGTCAACAACGCCGGCGGCACGGCGTCTCGCCGCCTGCACCTGCACTTCTACGCCAAGCCCGTGGAGGTGAAGAAGGATGCTGAGGGCCGCGTGTGCGCCCTCGTCTACGAGCGCACGCGCCCCGACGGCGAGGGCGGCGTCGTCGGCACCGGTGAGATGCGCGAGGTGCAGATCCAGGCGCTGTACCGGGCCGTCGGCTACTTCGGCTCGCCGCTGCCCGGCGTGCCGTTCGACAAGCGGCACGGGGTCATCCCGAACCGCGAGGGCCAGGTGCTGAGCAAGGACTCGAACCAGCGCGTCAATGGCGTGTACGCCACCGGCTGGATCAAGCGCGGACCCGTGGGCCTCATCGGCCACACCAAGTCCGACGCGATGGAGACCATCCGCCATCTGATCAACGATCAGGGCACGTGGTGGCAGCCGGCCGACCCCTCGGAGGCGTCCATCCCTGAGTTGCTCGCCTCGCGCGGTGTGGCTTGGACCGACCTGGAGGGCTGGCACCGCCTCGACGAGCACGAGGTCGCGCTCGGCGCGCCGCACGAGCGTGCGCGCGTCAAGGTCGTCCCGCGCCACGAGATGGTGACGATCTCGCGCGGCGAGTGAGCGAGCCCGCCCGAGTCTGGAATCGCGCAAGGGTAGATTTCCGCACGCTGCCAGCCGGACGGAGCTGCGGGAGACCCTCGAAGCGCGTCGCCCCCTAGGCTGAGGCCATGGCCGGGACGACTGCGGCGTGGGTCCCCGACATCCTCGGGAAGCCGTTCGAGCAGCTGACGCTGCCGCTCGGCGTGACCGGGGAGCACGGGGCGCTCGTGGCCACGCTGGTGCGCAGCATCCCGAATCCGCTGGCGACCGCGTTCGCGCCGCTGCGGGACGTCGACGTGCTGTATGTGCACGGCTGGTCGGACTACTTCTTCCAGCGCGAACTGGCAGATTTCTGGACGCGACGCGGCGCACGGTTCTATGCGCTCGACCTGCGCCGCTACGGTCGGAGCCTCCGCGACGGCCAGTCTCCCGGCTACATCGACTCGCTCGACGACTACGACGCCGACATCGGCGCCGCACTGCGGGCGATGGGACACCATGTGCCCGCCGCGGAGACCGCGGTGGCGCAGCGCACGCACGTGCAGTCGCGCGAACCGGACAGGCCCGAGCGGCGCCGCGGCCGCCGGCTCGTGCTCATGGGACATTCGACCGGCGGCCTCACGCTCACCCTCTGGGCCGACCGTCATCCAGGTCTCGCCGACGCCCTCGTGCTCAACAGCCCGTGGCTCGAGCTGCAGCTCGGTCCGCTGGGCCGCCAGGCGCTCGCACCGCTGGTCGACATGCGGGCCCGGATCGATCCGCGGGGAACGCAGCCGGCCGTCGACTTCGGCTTCTACACGCGTGCGCAGGATGAGATCGGCACGCTCCCGCATGGCGATCATCGCGCGCTGTGGCGGCCTGACCGGGGTTTTCCGACGGCACCCGGCTGGCTGTCCGCCGTGATGGCAGGGCACCGCCGCGTCGCGGCGGGCGTCGACGTCGGCTGTCCCACCATGGTGCTGCTCTCGAAGGCCTCGACGGCGCCGCTCTCGTGGCGCGAGTCGATGACGTCGACGGACTCCGTGCTGGTCGTCGACGACATCGCCCGCGCGGCGACGAAGCTCGGCGAGCTCGTGACGATCTCGCGCATCCCCGGGGCGATCCACGACGTCTTCCTGTCGCGTGACGAAGCGCGCGAGCGGGCGTACGATGCTCTCGACCGCTGGGTGACGGGCTACGCCGTACCGGACTGACGGACGCGAAATGTCCCCCGAAGAGGGGACAGCACATACTTGCCGGCCGGGTTACCCTTTAAGGGAGATGTCCCCAGCATCTCAGGGAAGGCCCTCCCCAAGAATCCTTCCCGAACCGTCGTCCAGCGCCGCTGACCGGGGGGTTGGTAGCGAGAGCAGGCGACGTCAGGCCCCGGGTGTCCCCAGCATCCGGGGCCTTTTACCGTCTCTTCGACTACCGCCGCTTCGAGGTCTTCGGCATCTCGGTGCCGCGCGCGAGCACGCGGATGAGCAGCACGTACGTCGTGAGCGAGAGCACATAGCCGGCGAGGTAGACGACGAGCTCCTGCGCCAGGAACCGGCTGTAGTCGAGCTCGCCGTCGACGACCGCCGGCGAGCTCTGGCTGAGGAGGTAGGCCGCGGTCTGGCCCGCGGCGAAGATCGCCAGCAGGGCGAGCACCGCGAGGAGCGCGAACCAGATCCGGCTGCGCCACACGCGGGCGGTCGCGGCCATCGCCGTCGCGGCCGTCCACGCAGGCACCTCCGGGTCGAGCCACCCGTTCACCGTGGGGATCAGGATGATCGCCGCGATGAAGAGGCCGTTGAGAAGGGTGCCGCCGACCCCGGTGAATGCGGTGTCGTCGATGTCGCCGCGCACGAACGTCGGGACGAGCAGGATGACCAGCACGGGAACCGTCGCGACGACGGCTGACAGCACGGCCCGGAGAAAGCGCATGGCCCGAGTGTAGGGCGGCGGGGCCGAGACGTTCTCCCGCCATCACGAGGCGAGCGTGAGGATCGCCGAGGCGACGGCCTTCGGTGAGGAGTGCTGTGCGACATGGTGGTGTCGCGGGATGAGTACGAGCTTGGCCGCCGAGGCACTCCGGCGCAGTCGCCGGCACCATTCGAGCCCGGCGATCGGGTCTGCGCCGCCCCGGATGATGAGGAGGGGCACGGCGAGGTCGGGGACGCGATCTTCCAGCCGGTAGGCGAGCATCTGCCGCAGCTGCGCCAGATACCAGGGGATCCCGCAGCGCAGGTAGTCGGTGAACACGATCACGTTCACCGACGGAGGCTCGCCCAGGGTGTCGACCGCGAGCGCGCGCGTCTGGCCGATCATGGTCCGATAGCGCTCGTCGGCGACCGGACCCATCGCCACCACCGTCCTGACGAGGTCGGGACGCTGGAGGGCCGCCTCGACGACCCATTGGCTTCCCATCGAGTGGCCGAGGAGCACGACCGGTCCGACGTCGAGTCCTGCCACGACGCGCCCGAGCGCGTGTGCCATTTCAGGCACGTCCAGGTCGCGGCGGGGCTTCGGCAGTCCGCCGAAACCCGGGAGATCGATCGAGAACACGGTGCGACGCGCTGCCAGCTCGTCGTGCAGCCGTGAGAGGTAGCGGTGAGACACGCCGATGCCGTGCACGAGCACGATCGCGGGCTCACCGCTCTCCGGTGCAACGGACGACAGCACCCGGAACACGAGGTCACCGACATCTACCCGGCGCTCGGCCGGTTGCACCCGGTCAGGCATGGGCGTCTCGCTCCGCGGGGACCGCGTGCCACTCGTGCTCAGCCGACGCCATCCGGTCATGCTACGGCGTGCGTGCGCGGGCCCGGCAGCCGTTGACAAGCCTCATTTCCGCCGCCTCTTCGTCGCTTCCCGCTTGCCCGGTGTTCACCCGGCAGGGCCAGCGTGTCCAGCGGGCGTGCACCCCGAATCCCCACCGGCAGTCGCGCGCCCTCCACTCCAGAGGAAAGGACGGCGCGCGCATGCGGCCGAGTTCGAGACGCCCCGACCCCAGCGGGGCGCAACGCACGCACTGGACCAAGGCGGGGGTGACGGCTGCGGGCATCGCGGCCGCGCTGCTCGTCACCGCACTGGCGGCACCCGCGGCATCCGCCGCGCCGCTCGCCCCGGCGAAGCCGGCCCCTGAGGCGCCGCCCGTCGCACCGACGCTGACGCCGGCGGACGGCGCCTGGCTCGAGGGAACGGTGACCGTCGCCTCCGACCCCACCACCGCAGGCGATCCCGTGACGTCCCTCACGATCGACGGCCAGGAGCTGACTGCGACGTCGACGCCTGGCCAGTCGCACCTGCTGTTCGACGTCGGCAGCAACTCGGCCGCTCTGTCGTACGCCAACTATCTCGTCGTGAACGGGCACCGCATCGACCAGGACCGCACGTGGGTGTCCGAGAGGGTCGACATCCCGGTCCCGAACGACTGGCTCGTCACAGGCGAGAACACCATCGAGATCTTCGCCGGCACCGCCGATGCGGCGTGCGGCGTGAACTACGACGACTTCGTCGTCACGGACGTCAGCCTCGAACTGCTCGGCGAGGTCGCCGACGGTGAGGACAACCCGTTCACTCTCAACTTCGGCGACGGGGACTGCGGCACGCAGACAGGCGACATCACCCACGCGGAGCTGTCCTTCTTCGTGCTCGGTGACCCACTCGCCTCGACCGGCCTGACGGCCGAGGTCGACACGACCGCGCTGGCCAATGGACAGCACGAGATCGTCGCGACGAGCGCCGCCGGCGGCACCGTCGCGCACGCCGTCTCGGTCAACAACGCGCCGGTCGGCGCGCCGCAGGTCTCGCCGGAAGACGGCACCCTGACCCGCGGCGTCCAGACGGTGTCGGCATCGCTCCCAGCCAGCGGCGACGGCGGCGTGAGCGCCCTCACGGTCGACGGCGCCCCGGCTCCTGCGACGGTCTCGCTCGGGGCGGGTTCGTCGATCTTCGCGTTCACGGTGGGCTCGAACTCGATCGAGCACCGCTACCAGAACCACCTGCTCGTCAACGGGCACAAGGTCGACATCCTCGGCGACTGGGTCAGTCAGCGGGTCGAGGTGCCGGTTCCCAACCGCTACCTCGTTCCCGGTGAGAACGCGGTCGCCATCGTCGCCGGCGACGTGAGCTCGAGCTGCGGCGCGAACCTCGACGACTTCACCATCACCGAGCTCGCACTGCAGGTCAGCGGGGGCACGGCGACCGGTCAGGATGTCGCTGCGTCGTATTCGATGGGCGACGGCAGCTGCGGCTCCTCGACGACCGCCCTCGCCCGGGCAGACACGACCTGGACGGTCGACGCTCCCGCCGTCTCGACCCTGCCGACCCTCGGTTCCGGCGAGGCGACGTTCAGCTTCGACGTCGGGACCAACTCGATCGACGACGTGTTCGCCAACATGCTCTACGTCAACGGCATCCCTCAGCTGCTCGGCGGCGTCTACGTGGGCGAACGGGTCGACATCGTCATCCCGAACGACTGGCTGCTGCCCGGTTGGAACACGATCGACGTCGTGACCGGCACCATCGGGACCGGCTGCAACCGCGATGACTTCACGATCTCCAACCTCGCGCTCACCCCCGCCGCCGGCACCGCGACGGGTCAGCGCCTGAAGCCGTCGTACGCGATGGGAGACGGCACCTGCGGTTCGAACGTCAACTCGTTCGCCGAGATCGACGTCCACTTCCTGGTGACGGATGCCTCGCCTCAAGGCCTGCGCGCAGAGATCGACACCGCCGCCCTCACGGACGGTGCCCATACGATCGCCGCCACATCGACCACGGGTGAGAGCGCGACGCGCCAGCTGCTGACCGACAACACCGCTCCGGTGATCTCGTCGAGCACTCCCGCCGTCGGAGCGACGATCACCTCGTCCGTGGCGCTCGACGTGGAGCTCGAGGACGCGTCCGGTCTCATGGGAACGCCCGAGCTCACACTCGACGGCGCCCCCGTCGCCCTCGGCGACCTCGTCGGACCGGGCCTTTCGGCCGGTGAGCACACGATCGCCGTGACGGCGACCGACTCGCTCGGCAACTCGGCGCAGCGCGAGGTCGCGTTCTCCTCGGCGGGCATCCCCGACGTGCCGACGGACCTCACGCCGACGACCGGCACGGGCGGAGTCTCGGGGTCGGTGACGCTCGGCGCGACCGTCGGCGAGCCCGACGGCGGCGACGTCACGGCGACGTTCTCGCAGGCCGAGATCCTCACGCCCAACCAGGGATGGCAGGGCACGTCGACGGACGTGCCGACCACCCTCGCGGTTGCCGGCGAGTCGAACATCGGCTCGACGAAGTCGCTTGCTCCCGGTGACGGCCTCACACTGGACTCGCCCGTAGGCCGTGACGTGACCTACCAGCGGTTCGACGTGCAGCTCAAGGGACAGGTCGCCGATCCGGTGCTGCGCTGGGAGGGGGTCATCGACCCGACCCGCGTCGTGGCGCTGCGCGCCTGGAACCTCCAGGCGGCGGCGTGGGACGTCCTCGCGAGCTCGCGAGGCGCCCTCGAGGGCAACACGGTGCTCACCTCGCTCGTCGACGACCGCTACCTCGACGGCCAGCAGGTGCACGTCATGATCACCGGCGAGGATCCCTTCGCCGATGAGATCGACCCCGGCGACGAGGGCTTCGCCGACCCGGCGTCGTACGACTTCTCGATCGCCCACTTCACCGACACGCAGTATCTGTCGGAGGGGGCCGTCGAGCAGGAGACTGCGGCCGAGCGCGCGATCTGGGAGAAGGCGTACGGCGACACCACCCGCTGGATCGCCGACAACGCCGAGACCCGCAAGATCGAGTACGTCGCACACACCGGCGACATCATCGAGAACAACATCCGCACACCCGCGGACGAGGCGATGATGCAGCAGGTGATCGGCGAGTTCGAGGTGTCATCGCGCCAGCAGGCGATCCTCGACGACGCCGGGGTCACCAATCAGGTGATCGCGGGGAACCACGACAACCGTTCCGGCACCGAGAACGGGCCCGAGGCCATGTACAACCAGTACTTCGGCCCCGACCGTTACGAGGCGGCGGACGACGCATGGATGGACGCCGAGTACGGCGGGCCGTGGCGCGAGGGCGACAACCAGAACAACTACACCCTGTTCTCGGCCGGCGGCCTCGACTTCGTCGCGGTCGGCCTCTCCTACGGCGTCACCAACGAGGAGACCGCGTGGGCGTCGGAGATCTTCGCCCGCTACCCGGATCGCAACGGCATCCTGCTGTCGCACGACTACCTCGCTGCGAGCGCTCAGACCGACGGACGCAACTCCGGCTACGCGGCTCCCGACGGCGCCCTGCTGTACAAGAAGATCGTCGAGCCCAACCCCAACGTGTTCCTCATCCTCGCGGGGCACATCCACGGCCTGGGCACGAACGTCAAGCCCGAGGTCGGCCAGGTCGGCCACGGGGTCGTCGAGCTGCTCGCGGACTACCAGGCGTTCACCGTCTCGGCCGAGCAGCTGGGCCTGACCGGAATCGGCGGGTACGCGCCCACCGACAAGCTGCGGTTCGGCGCCAGCTTCCTGCGTCTGCTGCAGTTCGACGTGGACCGGTCCGAGATGCTCGTCGACACGTACTCGCCGTTCCTCGGGGAGTTCGGCGCCGACGAGTACGACCCGGCGCTGCGGTACCTGCCGGAGGCCGACAACATGGTGCTGCCGGTCGATCTCACCTCGCGTACGACGAGCTTCCGCACGGACTCGCTCGCGCTGTACAACCCGATCGCGGTCATCGGCGAGACGACCGCCGCCTCGGGTGAGGTGGCTTCGGTGAAGTGGACGGGCCTGAAGAAGAACACCGCCTACGCGTGGTTCGTCGTGGCCAGGTCGGCCGGCGGCGGCGAGACGCCGTCGCTGCCGAGCGTGTTCGTGACCGGGGACAAGGCGACGGCTGAGAGGCAGGTCACGCCTGAGCTGGCCCCGTACGCGACGCCGACACCGGTTCCGACGCCGACGCCGCCGACGCCCAGCCCGGCGACGACTCCCGCCGCAGAGCCCTCGCCGACGGTGGAGCAGACGCCTCCCTCGTCCGACTAGTCGGAGGACCTCGAGAGGGCCCGTTCCCCGCTGCACCGCGGGGGACGGGCCCTCCTCCGCGCCACCCGTGGGGGGTTCCGAGGCTGTTCTTCCGGCGATCCCACGCCGTTCATCTGCATGAACGAGCATCGCCCTGTCTGTGAAGGAGTCCGCTTGACCGCGCTGCTACACCGCCATCGGCTCGCCTCGGTCCCCATTGCGATCGCGGTCGCCGTCGCCGCGGCATCCGTCCTCCTCGCCCCTGCCGCTGCGCATGGCCACGGCTTCACCACGACCGTGTACGTGGACGCGACAGCACCGGAGCCGGGGGTTGTCCGCGCGGAGATCGGGCTGGAATACGACCTCCTGGTGCTGTCGGTGGCCGACACCGAGGACGCGCCCGAGTTCTTCGAGGACGGCATGGACGTCTTCGGCACCGGCGAGGAGGCTGACGCGCTCAACGCGCATGCCGGGGCGATCGTCGACTACGTGACCGAACGTCTCGAGCTCACGGCAGACGACGTGCCGTGCGTGCCCGAGCGCGCCGGCGCGCTCAGTGTCACCGAGCGGCACGACGTGCCGTACGCCGTGCTCACGCTCGACTACAGGTGCGAGCCGGCTGCCGCGCATGAACTTCGCAGCGCGCTCTTCCCCGACGAGGAGGGGTTCGTCCGGGGGACGGTCACGATCGTCGACTACGTGGTGGATCACACTTCGGGCAGCGCGACACTGACGCGCCAGGAGCCGGCGTTCAGCACGGAGCAGACACTGCTCGAACGACTCGGGCGGTTCTTCGTGCTCGGATCCGAGCACCTGCTGTTCGGCATCGACCACATCCTCTTCCTCCTCGCCCTCATCGTCGGCTCCCGCCGGCTGCGTGACATCGTCCTGGCGGCGACCGCCTTCACCGTCGCGCACTCGGTGACATTCATCCTCGCCGCGCTGGGAGTCGTGTCGTTGCCTGCCGCGCTCGTGGAGCCGCTCATCGCGCTGTCGATCGCGGTGGTCGGCTGCTGGTACCTGTGGCGGGTGTGGCGTCAGCGCCGGGAGCCGGCTCAGCTCCACGCACCTGCGACCGACGCCGCGTTCGACCGCACTCAGCTGGCACGATTCGCCGTGGTCTTCGGGTTCGGGCTGCTCCACGGGGTCGGCTTCGCCGGCGCCCTCGGCATCCACGAGCCGTCGTCGTGGTCGCTGCTCGGCGCGCTGCTCGTCTTCAATCTGGGGATCGAGGCTGTGCAGGTGGCGATCATCGTGGTGACCTTCCCGATCCTGCTGGCGATCCGCAAGGCGGCCCCGAGAACGGGTCTGGTCGTCGGAGTCGTCATCGCCGCCGGTGTGACGCTGATGGGGCTGGTGTGGTTTGTGCAGCGGCTGCTCGGGATCGGGTAGACCGGAACGCGGCGGTGGCCGAGGCATCCGTAACCCGCCCGCGCTAAGGTGCGGCTATGGCCAAGACGACGAAGGCACAACGCCAGGCGCTGGACGCGATGGAAGACGCCGCCGCGGCGGCGAAGCAGGCGAAGAAGGCGGCCAAGGCTCTGCCGAGCAAGACCGCCAAGAAGCTCCGCGAGCTATCCGAGGACGCCAGGGACGCCGCTGATGTCTCGAAGAAGGCGCTTCGGAAGTCGCCCGGCAAGGTTGCCAAGCGCGCCACGCGAGCGGCCGACAAGCTCGTCAAGGCGACGGCCCAGGCTGTCACCAAGGCCGAGAAGAAGGCCCGTCTGCGGGCCGAAGCCGAGCGCGCCGCGGCCGAAGCCGAGCGGGTGACCGCCGAGGCGCAGCAGCGCACGGCGCAAGCGAAGGCAGCCAAGAAGGAGGCCGCGAAGGCTGCGAAGGCGGCTGACCGCGCGGACCGTGAAGCCGCGGCGGCGGAGCTGGCTCTCGAGAGCGAGCTCGCAGGTCCAGCCGAGACGGACGCGGCGGAGTCGAGTCCGGCATCCGGCGCGGCGGCGCCCGCCGCGACCGAACCGGCACCGCCCACGGCTGAGACGACGACCAAGACGCCCGCGCGCAAGGCGCCTGCCCGCAGGACGCCCGTGGGCAAGACGCCCGCGACCAATGCACCCGCACGATCCGCGTCCCGCCGGAAGGCCCCCACCGCGTCATCAACCCCCGACAGCGCTCCCGCCGCACCGCGTGCGAAGTCGTCGCGCGCCGCTTCCACCGCGGGTGAAAACAGCGCATCTGACCTCTCATCTCTCACGGTCGCCGCGCTGCGGGACCGCGCCCGGTCGGCCGGCAAGACGGGATACTCACGCCTGAGCAAGGCGCAGCTCGTCGCGCTCCTGTCCTGAGGTGCAGTCGGTGGGGGAGCGGCCAGAGCAGCTCGAACTCGACAGGTCAGGGGTGGCGACCCCGAGCCGGACACTTCTCGACATCCTGCGCGAGACGACGGCCCGGTATCCCGAAGCATCCGCCCTCGACGACGGGTCAGGGTCGCTGAGCTACCGAGATCTGATGGCCCGTGTCGGGCGCACCGCCGCGCAACTCCACGAAGCCGGCCTACGGCGGGGCGACCGAGTCGGCGTCCGCGTCCCGTCCGGCTCGAAGGAGCTGTACATCGCCATCCTCGCCGTGCTCGCCGCGGGTGCGGCGTACGTTCCGGTGGACGTGGACGATCCGGACGAGCGCGCGCGCCTCGTCTTCGGCGAGGCCGGGGTCCGCGGAGTCATCACCGACGACGGCTACACCTCTGCCGAGGCGCAGGCCGAGGACGAAGCCGAGCTGGCGGCATCCGCTCGGCTTTTCACGGGTGATGCACCGCATCCCAGCACCCATGGGGTCGTCACGGTTCCACCGCCGGATGTGACGGACGACGCGTGGATCATCTTCACGTCCGGCTCCACTGGTGTGCCGAAGGGAGTGGCCGTCACCCACCGCTCGGCGGCCGCCTTCGTCGACGCCGAGGCGCGACTGTTCCTGCAAGGCGCACCACTCGGGCCCCGCGACCGCGTGCTTGCCGGACTTTCGGTCGCGTTCGACGCGTCGTGTGAAGAGATGTGGCTCGCCTGGCGACACGGCGCGTGCCTGGTGCCGGCGCCTCGCGCACTCGTCCGCTCCGGCGAGGATCTCGCGCCCTGGCTCATCCGGCAGGGCATCACGGTGGTCTCGACGGTTCCGACTCTGGCGGCGATGTGGCCGGAGGACTCCATCGAGAACGTGAGGCTGCTGATCTTCGGCGGTGAAGCCTGCCCTCCGGAACTCGCCGCCCGTCTGGCCGCCGACGGCCGCGAGGTGTGGAACACGTATGGTCCCACCGAGGCGACCGTGGTCGCCTGCGCGGCGCCGCTCGACTCCGGACCCGTCCGCATCGGGCTTCCGCTGGACGGCTGGGCGCTCGCGGTCGTCGACGCGGAGGGACGGCGTGTCGCCGAGGGCGACATCGGCGAGCTGATCATCGGCGGCGTCGGTTTGGCCCGCTACCTCGATCCCGCGAAGGATGCCGAGAAGTACGCGCCGATGCCGACCCTCGGCTGGGAGCGCGCCTACCGCTCAGGCGACTTGGTCCGTTACGAGCCCGCGGGGCTCGTCTTCATGGGTCGGGCCGACGATCAGGTGAAGGTCGGCGGGCGCCGCATCGAGCTGGGCGAGGTCGAATCCGCGCTGCAGGACCTCCCCGGGGTCACGGCGGCAGCCGCTGCCGTGCGATCGACCGATGCCGGAGTTCCCGTGCTCGTCGGCTATCTCGTCGCGGACGAGACAGAGGACTTCGATCGGGCGCACGCACGTGCTCTGCTGGCCGAGCGCCTGCCGGCGGCGATCGTGCCGCTGCTGGCGGTCGTCGACGAGCTGCCGGTTCGGACATCCGGCAAGGTCGACCGGGCGGCGCTCCCATGGCCGCTGCCCGGCGTCGAGGCGCCGCCGGCGGGACTGTCTCCCGCCGAGGCCTGGCTGGCGGAGCAATGGCAGACCGTGCTCGGCGTGCCGGTGCCCGGCCGGTCGGCCGACTTCTTCGACCTCGGTGGCGGCTCACTGGCAGCCGCCCAGCTCGTCTCACGGATCCGCGTGCGCGTGCCTGAATTCTCCGTCGCCGACATCTACGACGTGCCGCGCCTGAGCTCGATGGCCAAGGCGCTCGGGCCGCTGGAGGATGACGGACCGGCGACGTTCCACCGACCCGTGCCGACGCCGCGCACCACACAGTGGGTGCAGACGCTCCTCGGCGTGCCGCTGTTCATCATCACCGGCATCCGCTGGTTGCTCTACCTGCTCACGGCCAGTGCGCTGCTGCAGCTCGCACCAGGCTTCGAAGCGCTGCCGAGCACTCCCTGGTGGGTGCTGCTGATCGGGCTGGCCGTGTTCGCGACACCCTTCGGTCGCATGGGCATCGCTGTCGTTGCGGCTCGACTGCTCCTGGCAGGGCTGCGCCCCGGCGACTACCCCCGTGGCGGCAGTGTGCACATGCGCCTCTGGCTGGCCGAGCAGATCGCGGACCAGATCGATGCGGTCGGCCTCGCCGGCGCACCGTGGGTCACCTACTACGCGCGGGCACTCGGGGCGAAGATCGGGCGCGGCGTGGACATGCACACGCTGCCTCCCATCACGGGAATGCTCGAACTGGGCGACGGCGCCGCGGTCGAGCCTGAGGTCGATCTCACCGGCACGTGGATCGACGGGGACGTCCTCCGCGTAGGAGAAGTGCGCATCGGCGCCGACGCGACGATCGGGGCCCGCAGCACGCTGGCTCCGGGCACCAGGGTTGGCCAGCGCGCCGACATCGCGCCCGGTTCGGCCGTGTTCGGCCGGGTGCGTGCAGACCAGTCATGGGCCGGATCTCCCGCAGAGCGCGTCGGCGGCGTCGAGTCCGGGTGGCCCGCGGAGCGGGCTCCGGCGCCGACCCGCTGGCTCTGGGCGTACGCGGTCTCGTCCGTCGCTTTGGCCCTGCTGCCGATCGCGTCGTTCGCCGTCGGCGGGCTGGTCATCGCGCAGGGGATCCGGGATGCCGACACCCTCGGCGCCGCATTTCTCGGGGCCCTGGCGTGGCTCGTGCCCGCCGTCCTTGCAGTGGGCATCGTCTTCGCGGTATCCGTCGTGCTCGCGGTGCGCGTGCTGTCGATCGGGCTGCAGGAGGGCACCCACCCCGTGCGCAGCCGGATCGGATGGCAGGCGTGGAGCATCGAACGACTGCTCGACTCGTCGCGCACGGTGCTCTTCCCGCTGTACTCGAGCCTCTTCACCCCGGTTTGGCTGCGGCTTCTCGGTGCGCGGGTCGGTCGCGAGGTCGAGGCATCCACCGTCCTGCTCATCCCGTCGATGACGCGCATCGACGACGGCGCGTTCCTCGCCGATGACACGATGGTCGGCTCGTACGAGCTGCGCGGGGGCTGGATGCGGCTCGGACCGGTCCGCATCGGCAAGCGCGCGTTCCTCGGAAACTCCGGGATGGCGGCGCCTGGCCACCGCGTGCCCCGCGACGGGCTCGTCGCCGTCCTGTCGTCCGCGCCGCTGAAGGCGAAACCGGGTTCGTCCTGGCTCGGATCGCCGGCCGTGCGGCTGCGTCGGCTGTCGGCCGAGGGCGACGAGAGCCGCACGTACCGACCGACCGTCGGTCTCCGGATCGCGCGCACGCTCTGGGAACTCGGCCGCTTCGTGCCTGTCGTCGTCACGTGCGCCATCGGCCTCGGTG
Source organism: Microbacterium sp. B35-04 (assembly GCF_010634885.1). Taxonomy (NCBI): domain Bacteria; kingdom Bacillati; phylum Actinomycetota; class Actinomycetes; order Micrococcales; family Microbacteriaceae; genus Microbacterium; species Microbacterium sp. B35-04. The sequence continues at coordinate 15,193 of NZ_MWLP01000057.1, forward strand.
TCCTGTTCGGCCTCGCCGCTCTGTGGGAGACCGTGGGCCCGGTGTGGACGCTCCTCGTCTCCGGCATCGTGATGCTGGCCGCCGGTGCGGTGGCCGCAGGACTGTCGACTGCGGCGAAGTGGCTCATCGTGGGCACGATCCGCGCGGGCGAGCAGCCGCTGTGGTCGAGCTTCGTCTGGCGCACCGAGGTATCGGACACCTTCACCGAGATGGTCGCCGCCCCCTGGTTCGCGCGCGCGGCTGCGGGAACGCCGGCGCTGGCCGTGTGGCTGCGGTCACTCGGATCGCGGATCGGCCGTGGCGTGTGGTGCGAGAGCTATTGGCTTCCCGAGCCCGACCTTGTCACTCTGGGGGACGGCGCGGCCGTCAATCGCGGCTGCGTTGTGCAGACCCACCTGTTCCATGATCGAATCATGAGCATGGACACGGTGGAACTGGAGGCTGGTGCGACGCTCGGTCCGCACAGTGTCATCCTGCCGGGGGCTACGCTCGGCGCCCACGCGACGGTCGGCCCCGCGTCGCTGGTGATGCGCGGCGAGACCGTGCCCGTCGGCTCGCGCTGGAGCGGCAACCCGATCGGCCCGTGGCGCGCGGTCAAGGTCCGCGCCTACCAGTCGACATCGTGAGGGCTCACGACTCGTACGCACCGCAGAGCGGCGATCCCACCTTCGACGTCGAGTCCTACGACCTCGACCTCTCCTATCGTGTGCGCACCAACCGCCTCGAGGGTCGCGTTGTCGTCAACGCGGTCGCTGCCGTTCCGACGTCGTCGGTCGCGTTGGATCTCATCGGACTCCGCGCGTCGCGGGTGCGCGTGGATGGCGACCGGCGCACGGCCTACGCTCAAGGGCCGCGGAAGGTGCGGGTGGTGCTTCCCCGGCGGATGGAGCCGGGGGAGCGGTTCTCCATCGAGGTGACCTACGCCGGCGCCCCTGCTCCACGGCGGACACGCTGGGGCACCATCGGCTTCGAGGAGCTCGAGGACGGTGCCCTCGTGGCCGCTCAGCCCACCGGCGCACCGACGTGGTTCCCTTGCAACGACCGCCCAGACGATCGCGCCCGCTACTCGGTCACTGTTGCGACGGATGCCGGCTACACCGCGGTCGCCACCGGGGCCCTCATCGGGTCGGCGCGACGCGGTCAGTTCGAAGCCCGCACCTTCCGTTCCGACGTGCCGACGGCCACGTATCTCGTCGCGCTGCACATCGGACGCTACGTCTCCACCACTCTGCCCGGTTCTGCCGGTTCTGCCGGGTTCCCGGTGACGGTCGTCCACCCGCCCGCCCTGGGCAGCGAGGTGGCGACGGCGTTCGCTCCGGTCACTCGCATGATCGAGCTGTTCGAGTCCGCGTTCGGTCCCTACCCGCAGGACGCCTGCACCATTGTGGTCACTCCCGACGAGCTCGAGATACCGCTCGAGGCGCAGGGGATGGCGGTCTTCGGCGCCAACCATCTCGACCCGGCATCGGAGCGCCTCGTCGCGCACGAATTGGCGCACCAGTGGTTCGGCAACAGCGTGGGTGTCGCGCGCTGGCAGGACATCTGGCTCAACGAGGGGTTCGCCTGTTACGCCGAGTGGATGTGGTCCGAGGCATCCGGCCGCCAGACCGTCCACGAGAAGGCGGCAAGGCATCACGCCCGGCTTGCCGCGCTCGATCAGGATCTGGTGCTCTCGGATCCCGGTCCCGGGCTGATGTTCGACGATCGCGTGTACAAGCGTGGCGCGCTGACCCTCTATGCGCTGCGACGTCGCATGGGGGAGAGCGGGTTCGCCGCACTTGTGCGCGAGTGGGCGAGCGCGGGCGCCGGCAGGTCGGTGACGACCGCGGACTTCCGTACTCTGGCCGTCCGGCTCGCAGGGGCGGACATCGACGCGCTGCTCACGGCCTGGCTGGATCGACCCGAGCTGCCTCCGATGCCTCGCTGAGCGCGACACTGATGACGAGGCCCGGCGGGCCGTCGATGTCCCATCCCGTGATCACGGGGCCATCCGGTACGACCGCCTGCCAGGCGCGGCCGCCCACTGGTGCGATTGCGACCGTGCCCGGGTCGACGCGAAGGCCCCGCCCGTCGGCCTTGAGGGCCGCCTCCACCCGCACCCAATCCCGCAATCGCACGCCTGATCGAGCGCCGAGGACTCCGTTCAGACCTGCGGCGTCGCGCACCGGGTCGGTCTCGGCTTCGACGTCGATCGCGAACGTGCCAGTACCCCGAAAGGCGACCGCCGCGACGGCCACGCCGCTCGCGTAGGCGACGGCGGGTCGAGCCGAGGCATCCGTCGTCCGAACGGGACCATGGGGTCCGCCGCAGCGCGCGCAGGGATTCGACAACTCGGCGCCGGGCGCGAGCATCTCGCGCAGAAGATCCCATGCCACGTCGCGTCGTGCAGCGCCGTCCGGCACGACCCGCCAGGCAAGCTGCAGCCGCGTGGGAGGTGTGGTCGCGAGTGCACGCTCGATACGCCCAGACTCCGATACGGCGCGAGGACTGCTCACCCTCACGGAGTTTCCACCGCCCGTTTCGGCACGCGCTACCGGTAGTTGATGAACTGCAGGTCGACCTCGAGATCGGCGGCCTTCAGCAGGCGCTGCACCTCCTGCAGGTCGTCGCGGGACTTGGACTGCACGCGCAGCTCGTCGCCCTGGATCTGCGACTTGACGCCCTTGGGGCCCTCATCGCGGATGATCTTCGAGATCTTCTTCGCGTTCTCCGACGAGATGCCGTCCTTGATCGTCGAGACGATCCGGTACTCCTTGCCGCTGGCGAAGGGCTCGCCGGACTCAAGGCTCTTCAGAGAGATGCCGCGCTTGATGAGCTTCGACTGGAACACGTCGAGCACGGCCTTCGCGCGCTCCTCCGTGCTCGCCTTGATGAGCACGGACTCGCCGCTCCACTCGACCGAGGCGCCGGTGCCCTTGAAGTCGTAGCGCTGCTCGATCTCTTTGCGCGCCTGGTTGAGGGCGTTCTCCGCCTCCTGGTGGTCGACCTTGCTGACGATGTCGAACGAGGAATCTGCCATGCGGGAAGTTTAGTGGCCGAGCGGATGTCGCGCCCCCGGTGTCGTGGCGGTGCCCCCGGCGAGCCAGAGCCGGCGTGACATGGGAAAGCGCCTGCAAGCGATTCCAAATCCGCGCGCTTTATCACGGCGGGATATCGATACGGAGCCCGTGTTGCCAGATTTCGCAACGCCGGGTAAGAATGTAAGCGCTTGCATTTCGCAGCACGAGTCACAGCCGCACTGTCGCGATCGGCAATGCGGCCGAACTCACTCAGTACTCCAGAGAGGCACTGCACCGATGAAGGTGAACAAGAAGAGCTGGCTCGCTCTCGGCGGCCTGGCCGTCGCATCCATCGTCCTCGCCGGCTGCGCCGGCAGCGGAACCCCCGCCGACAGCGATGAGGGCGGCGACGCGTCGACCGAACTGACGGTCTGGGTCGACACCGAGCGCGTCGACGCGCTGAAGGACGCCGCAGAGGCCTACACCGAGAAGACCGGTGTCGAGGTCGACCTCGTCGGCAAGGACGTCGACAACATCAAGAACGACTTCATCCAGCAGGCACCCACCGGCCGTGGACCCGACGTCGTCATGGGTGCACACGACTGGCTCGGCGAGCTCTCGTCGAACGGCGTCGTCGCCCCGATCGAGCTCGGCGACACCGCTGCCGACTACGCTCCCGTCGCACTGCAGGCGTCGACCTACGAGGGCACGACCTACATGCTCCCGTACGCGGTCGAGAACATCGCGGTGCTCCGCAACGCCGACCTCATCCCCGAGGCAGCGGCGAGCTTCGACGACATGATCGCCAAGGGCACCGCGGCGGGCCTGGCCACGCCGTTCGTCGTGGAGCAGGGCGTCGAGGGCAACCCGTACCACCTGTACCCGTACCAGACGGCGTTCGGCGCTCCGGTGTTCGGCACCGACGCCGAGGGCAACTACGACCCGACCGACCTGCAGATGGGCAACGAGGGCGGCTTCGAGTTCGCCACGTGGCTCGGCGCACAGGGTGCCGCCGGTGCGTTCAACACCGACATCGACGGACAGATCGCGAAGGACAAGTTCCTCGCCGGTGAGGCGGCCTTCTGGCTGACCGGCCCGTGGAACGTCGGCGCGGCGGTCGACGGCGGCATCAACGTCGCGATCGACGTCATCCCCAGCCCGACCGACGCCCCGGCGCAGCCGTTCGCCGGTGTCAAGGGCTTCTTCGTGAGCTCGGAGTCCGACAACAAGGTCGCCGCGAACGACTTCCTCGTCAACTACATCGGCACCGAGGACGTCCAGCTGTCGCTGTTCGAGGCCGGCAACGTGCTGCCCGCCCTCACCGCGGCTGCCGACGCGGCCGCCTCCGACCCGATCGTCGCCGGCTTCCAGGCCGTCGGCGCCGAGGCCGTCCCGATGCCGGCCATCCCGCAGATGGGCGCGGTCTGGGAGTTCTGGGGCGTGGCCGAGGCTGCGATCATCAACGGCGCGGACCCCACCGCGACGTGGCAGAAGCTCGTCGATGACGTGACCACCGCCATCCAGTAAGCACTCCCTCGCGGTCCCACGGACCGCAACGGTGACCGGGGTGGGTGCTCGCGCACCCGCCCTGGTCATGGCTCCACCCACGACGAGGACGAAGCATGACCGACACCCTCACGACGGCGTCCGAAGAGACGGCGCCTCCGAGCCCACGGCAGCGCAGCGCCGCCCGCATGGCCGATGCCGCCGGCGGTCGCCTGCGCTGGCTGATCTTCAAGATCGCGCTGCTCGCGATCGTCGACGCCGTGGCCGTGTTCGCGGTGTTCGTGCTGTTCCTGCACAACGAGTGGCTCGTTCTCGCCCTCGTCGCCGCCGTGACGATCCTCGTGAACTGGATCTACTTCTCGCGCAAGCAGATCCCCGCCAAGTACCTGACGCCGGGCATCCTCCTGCTCATCGTCTTCCAGATCTTCACGCTCGTCTACACGGGCTACATCGGCTTCACCAACTACGGCACGGGCCACAACGGCAGCAAGGACCAGGCCGTCGCCTCGCTCATGCGGTCCTCGCTCGTGCGCGTCGAGGACTCGCCGACGTTCGACGTCACCGTGGTCGAGCGTGTCGGCGAACTGGGGCTGCTCGTGACCGACCCGACCGACGGCGACGTCTCGCTGGGCACCAACCTGCAGCCGCTGGAACCGGTCGACGACGCCACGATGGAGGGCGGCAAGGCCGTCGCCGTCGACGGCTGGACGACGCTCATGTTCGCCGACGTGCTCTCGCGCAGCAACGACATCGAGGCGCTCGCCGTGCCGTACAGCGACGACCCGAACGACGGCGCGATCCGCACGCAGGACGGCCAGAAGGGCTACCTGTACGTCTCGACCCTCGAGTACGACGCCGCGGCCGGCACGATGACCGACACCACCACGGGCACCGTCTACACCGACGACGGTGAGGGCGCGTTCGTCTCGGACGAGGGGGAGGAGCTGCTTCCGGGCTGGCAGGTCTTCGTCGGCTTCGAGAACTTCGTCAAAGCGGTGACGGATGCCTCGATCCGCGGCCCGCTCCTTTCCGTGACCGCGTGGACCTTCGTCTTCGCCGCGGTGTCGGTGGCCTCCACCTTCTTCCTCGGACTTCTGCTCGCGCTGGTGTTCAACCACAAGGGCATGCGCTTCAAGAACACCTACCGGATCATGCTGATCCTGCCGTATGCGTTCCCCGCCTTCCTGGGGGCGCTCGTCTGGGCGGGCATGATGAACGAGAGCTTCGGGTTCATCAACCAGGTGCTCCTGGGCGGGGCCGAGATCCCGTGGCTCACCGACCCGTGGCTCGCCAAGGTCTCGGTGCTCCTGGTGAATCTGTGGCTCGGCTTCCCCTACATGTTCCTGGTGTGCATGGGCGCGCTGCAGGGCATTCCGGAGGAGGTCAACGAGGCCGGCGTGATGGACGGCGCGAACCCGTGGCAGATCTTCCGCCGCATCAAGCTTCCGCTGCTGCTCGTGACGGTGACGCCGCTCCTGATCGCGTCGTTCGCGTTCAACTTCAACAACTTCAACCTGATCTACATGCTGACCGGGGGCGGTCCGCGCATGGAGGACACCGCGATCCGCGTCGGGCACACCGACATCCTGATCTCGATGGTCTACAAGGTGGCGTTCACCGGCGAGAACCGCGACTACGGCCTCGCATCCGCCTTCACGATCCTCATCTTCATCGTGGTCGCCCTGATCTCGATCGTCAGCTTCCGCAAGACCAAGGCCCTCGAGGAGTTGAACTGACATGACCGAGGTCCGACTGTCACACAATGACCAGACCGTCGCGCAGAGCACGACTGCGGCGGCGACGGAGTACGAGCCGCCCAAGCGCCGCCGTTCGTTCGGCAGATGGTTCGCCGATACGGGGTGGCGCCATGTGGTCGCGATCGTGGTCTCGATCTTCGCCATCTTCCCGCTGCTGTACGTGCTGTCGGCGTCGCTGAACCCGCAGGGCACCCTGACGGGCTCGAACCAGCTGTTCTCCGCCATCGGCATCGACAGCTACGTGCGCATCCTCACCGATCCGCAGATCCCGTACCCGATGTGGTTCCTCAACACGATCGTCGTGGCCACGGTCACCGGCTTCGTGATGGTGTTCATCGGGGCGCTCGCCGCGTACGCCTTCTCGCGCATGCGCTTCGCGGGCCGCCGCGTGGGTCTCATCACGATCGTGGTGGTGCAGATGTTCCCGCAGCTGCTCGCCGTGGTGGCGATCTTCCTCATGATGAGCGCCATCGGCGACTGGTTCCCGGCGATCGGCCTGAACACGATCAGCGGCCTGATCCTCATCTATCTCGGCGGGGCGCTGGGCGTCAACACATACCTCATGTACGGGTTCTTCAACACGATCCCCAAGGAGCTCGACGAGGCGGCGAAGATCGACGGCGCCGGCCATGCGCGCATCTTCTTCACGATCATCCTCCGACTGGTGGCGCCGATCCTCGCGGTGGTGGGTCTGCTGTCGTTCATCGGCATCGTCAACGAGTACGTCATCGCGAGCGTCATGCTGATCGACCCTGAGAAGCAGACCCTGGTCGTCGGGCTGACGAAGCTCGTCTCCAACCCCCGCTACGCCGACTGGTCGGCGTTCTCGGCGGGTGCCGTCATGGCTGCCATCCCGGTGGTCGTGGTGTTCCTGCTCCTGCAGAAGTACATCGTGGGCGGACTGACCGCCGGCGCCACGAAGGGCTGAGTCGGCCACGATCCGGCAGAGAGCGGATGCCGCGGCATCCGCTCTGCCGTTCTGAAGCGCCTGCGTGCACGAGGCCCGCCGCGCCCGGGCTGTGGACAGCCGGTGACACGGAGTCGCAGGATCCTGCACACTGAGTCCCATGTCAGCGTTGACCACCATCGGGCTGCCCGTAGCCCTCGGCATCATCATGCTCGGCCTCGGCCTGAGCCTCACCCCCGGCGATTTCGCCCGCGTCCTCAAGCAGCCGAAGGCGGTGATCGTCGCGCTGCTGTGCCAGCTGATCCTGCTGCCCCTGATCTGCTTCGGGCTCGTGCTGGCGTTCCAGCTGCCGCCGATCCTCGCGGTAGGCATGATGATGCTCGCGGCGTCGCCCGGCGGCACCACCGCCAACCTCTACAGCCACCTGTTCCGCGGCGACGTGGCCCTGAACATCTCGCTCACCGCGGTGAACTCGGTGATCGCCGTGTTCACGCTCCCGCTCATCACCAACCTCGCGATCCTCTACTTCAACCCGTTCGACGATCAGCTGGGGCTGCAATGGGCGAAGACCGTCGAGGTCTTCGCGATCGTGCTGCTGCCGGTCGCACTCGGCATGATCGTGCGCCGCTTCTGGCCGCGCTTCGCCAAGGCCATGGACAAGCCGGTGCGGATCGCCTCGGTCATCATCCTCGTCGTCGTGATCGTCGGTGCCGTCGCGCAGAACTGGGCGCTGCTGCTCGAGAACTTCGGGCGGCTGTCGCTGATCACCATCGTCTTCTGCCTCATCAGCCTCACGGTCGGCTACTTCGCCCCGCGGCTGGTGAGGGTGGGCAAGCGGCAGTCGATCGCATCGTCGTTCGAGATCGGCATCCACAATGCCACCCTCGCGATCGTCATCGCGCAGACGGTGCTCGGCTCGGTCGAGCTGTCGCTGCCGGCAGCGGTGTACGGCGTGCTGATGTTCTTCATCGCGTTCGGGTTCGGGTTCCTCATCCGCGGCCGCTCCGGGGCAGCCGACGACACCGCGTCCGACCCGGTCGACGACACCGCAGCCCCGGCCGCATCCGCCTGACCGCAAGACGGACGGATGCCTCCGCCACCCCTGCGCGCACACACGGGGTGGCGGAGGCCGGGCCTCGCGCCGGGCGGCGTCGCTCACCGCTCCGGCGGCGAGGGGGGTGGGCATGGGGACCGTCATTCGTAGACTGGGCGGGCGAGGAGGTGCCATGCGCCCACTGACCGAAGAAGAAGTGCGTTCGTCGTTCGTGAACGCCACGTCCGACGAACTGCGGCTCGTCACGCTGCCGGCCGATTTCCTGCTCACCGACTGGGATCACCTCGATTTCCTGGCGTGGCGTGATCCACGGACCCGGGGCCGCGGCTATCTGGTCGCCGAGGTGGACGGCGAGGCCGTCGCCATCGTGCTGCGCGGCGCCGAAGGGGCGTCGCACGCACGCGCCGCGCTCTGCAACCTGTGCCACACCATGCAGCCGGCCGACCAGGTCGTGATGTACACGGCGCGCAAGGCGGGAGAGGCAGGCGCGCACGGTGACAGCGTCGGCACGTACATCTGCGCTGACCTGTCGTGTCACGAGAACGTGCGGCTCGCCGCCCCGCTCGCGCCGAACGAGGTGCGGGCGAGCGTCGACCGCAAGATCGACGGCACCCGCCGGCGCACCGAGGCCTTCGTCGGCCGCGTGCTCGAGACGGCGGGCGTGGCGCGATGACCGTCGTCGTGGTGGGCGACGCGCTCATCGACGAGCTGCGCGATGATCACGGCGTGCGGGAGTTCGTCGGCGGAGCGGCGCTCAACGTCGCCGTCGGGCTCGCGCGGCTGGGCGTGCCCGCCATCCTCGTCGCCATGCTCGGTGACGACGAGCCCGCGTCCCGCGTGCGGCGCTACCTCGCCGACTTCGGCGTCGAGCTCATCGCGACGCCGTCGCTCCTCGGCACGGCGCGTGCGGTGAGCACGCGTTCCGGCGGCGGCGAGCCCGTGTATGAGTTCAACGAGGCGGCGCAGCGGCGACGCATCCGGTTCGGCGATGACGAGCGGCGGGCGTTCGCGGATGCCGATCTCGTGGTCGTGAGCTGCTTCGCGTTCGACGACGCCGAGCAGGCGGCCGAGCTGGCCGACGCGATCGCGCAGGCCCGGGCGCTCGCGCGGAGCGAGGGACAGGGCGGAGTGCCGGTCGCCGTCGACCCGAATCCGCGGACCGGGATGCTGCACGACAAAGCCGAGTTCGTGCGCGGCTTCGAACGGCTGGCGGCCGAGGCCGCGCTCGTCAAGGTCGGCGAGGACGACGCTGCCCTGCTGTATGGCGACCGCCTCGACGTGCTGCGCGCCCGCCTCATCGACCTCGGCGCCGGGGCTGTGCTCGCGACGGAAGGGGCGGCCGGCGCCACGATCGAGGCGGGCGAGGCGGTCGTCACACGGCCGATCTCGAACCTTCCGGGACGCATCGTCGACACGATGGGCGCCGGCGACGCCGCTTTCGCCGCGACCGTCGCAGCGCTCGTCCACGGCACGCCGGTGGACGCCGGCGAGTGGGCGGCGGTGCTGCACTCCGCAATGGATGCCGCGGCCGCCACGTGCCGCTTCGAGGGAGCGCTGCTGCGCACTCCGAGCGCACTCGGCGGCATCGATCTGGACCACATCGGCACCTAGAGGACCGCGATCCCGGGACGCCGCGGGCCTATCGATCGGGCGGATTTCTGACCTCGCGCATCTACGAGTAACATTGTGGATCGCGCCTCCGGTCGTCTGGAAAAGTCGGACGGGTGCGCCTGGCGAGTTACCCAAGCGGCCAAAGGGATCTGACTGTAAATCAGACTGCTCAGCATTCGGGGGTTCGAATCCCTCACTCGCCACAACACCGGAACGCGCCCCGCAAGCGGGGCGCGTTCGGCGTTTCCGGCCGGTTGCGGCGAGAGCCGCCCGGGGCGAGCCGGACGGCCCTCGACGTTTCTGTATCTCAGTCGGCGGGGAGGAAGATCCGCTCCGGGATCTGCTCGTACGCTTCGGGGTCGAGTGACTCGATCGAGCCGTCGGCCACCGCCGTGATCAGGCCCCTGACTCCGATCTCCACCTGCTTCGCGAGGAATCCGTTGCGCTTCTGCCCGTCGGACTGGGTGTTGCTCGAGGTCTCGAACAGGATGGTGGCGCTGCCTCGCAGAGCGAACGAGCCCAGCGCAGTGCCGGGCAGGTTGGTGTCCTGCGGGTAGAGCGTGAGGTCACCGAACGCCGACTCGCCGTGGGCCTGCAAGGCGTCGTAGACCGCGACATTCGCGCGCCGGGATGCGTCGTAGTCGAAGTTCGGCCAGTCGCCGAACTCTGCCGGGTCGGCGATGAACCGCGCCGAGATCGACAGCGGCGACATGTCACCGGTGCCCTCCTGCGCGTAGCACGGCCACTGGTTGTGGAGGTCGACGAAGTAGTCGACGATGCCGAACTCGGCCTCGAGGCCCGCGTACACATCTCGCACGGTCTGGGCCTCGGGCGTGATGTACCAGCCGGTGTCGGCGCTGTTGCCGGGGAAGTCCTCGGGCAGCGGGACGTAGTCCAGGTCGGGGTTGAAGTCCCGGTTGACGTCGAAGCCGGGAACGGCCGGCTGGTAGTTCCACGCCGGGTCCACCCCGGCGAGCTGCGGGAAGTCCTCGACGACCTCGTCCCAGCTCATCTGGTTCTGCCGGGTGTCGCGCTCGCCGCCGTCGACGTTGAGGCGGGGGATCGCGACGATCGTCACGTTCTCCCGGATCTCCTCCGCAGCCGCCGTGTTGCCGCCGAACTCCTTGAGCAGCGAGAGCAGGGCTTCGGTGCCGTGGTTCTCGTTCCCGTGGATCTGCGACTGCACCAGGACGACCGTGTCTCCGGTGCCGACTCGCGCCTGATAGATCTCGCGGCCTTCGTTGCTGTAGCCGGCGACCGAGACGTCGACGACGCCTCCGCTAGTGGCCTCGATCCGCTCCAGCTCCCTCGTCAGCTGGTCGTGGGTCACGAACGCGGACCGGTTGCCGGCCGACTCCGTTCCGCAGTGGGAGTTGACGGGGATTGCCTGCGCGGCGGGCGCGGCGACGATGCCCGCCGTGCCCACCAGGACGGCGCTCGTGAGCGCGGCGAGGGTGAGTCTTCTGCTTCTCTGCACGGTATCTCCAGTTCTGTATCGCGTTGTCCTCACATGCCAGCGCATCACGCTGCGCAAGGGAAGCGCTTGCTGAGGCTTCTCATCGAAGTGTCATGAACGGCTCGGAGGCGCCGTGGGCAGAGGCATCCGCTGCCGCTTCCACGACTGGCCCAGCGCTACGCGTCCCCACCCGGTTCGGCATCCACACGGTGCGGTCCGGCATGTCAGGATGGGCGTGCAGGCACTCTGCCCGCATCACGAGAGGAACGCCATGACCGCGCCCGACCCGTATGCGACGCCCGTCCCGACGACGGACCAGGCCGCACATGCGGACAGCTCCCGCTCGTCGCTGCTGCGCGCTGCCATCTGGGTGGCGATCGGCGCACTCATCGCGGCCGCGATCGTCTGCGTGCTGTGGGTGCTGCTGGGCACGCGGGACGCGAACGACATCGTCGGCCGCGCCTTTCTGACGATCCTGCTGCTGGCGGGCTTCGCCGGCGTCGCGATCCTCGATGCGCACCTCGCGCCGAGTCGCCCCGCGTGGTTCGCACTCGCGAGCATGGCGTCGTGGATCATCGCCCTCCTGCTCGGCGCGATCATGATCTGGATGCCGGAGCGCTATCCCTGGCTCGGATTCTCGCGGTTCATCCAATTCCTGCTGATCGTGCTCATCCTGCAGCTCGTCCTCTTGCACGTGCGTTTCTACCTCAAGGCGTTCCAGCGCTACGACACGCCCTTCACCCGCACGGTCACGATCATCACCATCACGCTCGTCATCGCCTTGGCGGTGCTGCTGATCATCCCGCTGGCGTTCGGGGAGTGGCTCGCGCTCGCCGGCGTCTACTGGCGCATCGTGGTGGCCATCGCGATCCTCGCGGCGCTCGGCACGGCGCTCGTGCCGCTCGTCAACGTCCTGTTCGCGCCGAAGAAGCCGCGCGCGCCGTTTGCGTACGCGCCGCTCGCCGCGCCCGCCGGTCCGGCCCTGGGCGCGTCCGCCGCACCGGCGGCTCAGGAGCTTCTGCCGTGGCCGACATACGTCGACGCGGTCACTCCACTGCCGATGCTTCCCGACGGCTCGCCCGACTGGAACGCGTACTACACCGGCTACCCGTCGCCGGGCGCGCACGTGTTCACGGCGATCGAGCCCGCGGCGCATGTCGAGCCGCAGTCGGCGCCGGCCCCGGCGCAGGACGTCGCTCCGGTCCAGCCCACCCGGGCTGCCGGGTACGAGGGGTACCCGCCGCCTCCGCCACTGCCGCCGCTGCCGCCGCGCGCGTAGCACGGTGCCGGGCGGGGTCAGCGCGCCAGAAGCTCGAGCGCGGCCATCGCCGCGTTGTGGCCGCCCAGCCCGCTCACCGCGCCGCCGCGGCGCGCACCCGAGCCGCACACCAACACGGTCGGGTGCTCGGTGGTGACGCCCCAGCGCTCGGCGGGCGTGACCAGTGGATCGCCGTCGCCGGCCCACGGCCACGACAGCTCACCGTGGAAGATGTCGCCCCCCAGCATCCCGAGCGCGCTTTCGAGGTCGGCCGTGGTCCGCGCCTCGACGCAGAGCGACCCGTCGGACGCCTCGTACAGGCAGTCGGCGATGGGCTCGGCCAGCACCGTGTCGAGTGAGCGCTGAGCCGCGTCGAGGAGCGTCGCGCGCGCGGCATCCGGATCCCGTCCGTCGAGCAGTCGATGCGGAACCTGCAGGCCGAAGAGCGTCAGGGTGTGCGCCCCCGACGCTCGCAGCCCGGGGCCGAGGATCGACGAGTCGGTCAGCGAGTGACAGTAGATCTCGGCCGGCAGTGGATCCGGGATGCCGCCGCCCTGCGCCGTCGCGTGCGCCGTGTCGAGCTGCGACATCGTCTCATTGACGTGGAACGTGCCGGCGAACGCGGCCTCGGGCGCCACCCGGTCGTCGCGGAGGCGGGGGAGGCGCTGCAGCAGCATGTTGACCTTCAGCTGCGCGCCCTCGGGCGCGGGCACGGGGGCACCGCCGGCGCTGCCGGAGGCGAGCAGCCGCGCCAGCACGGCCGGGCCGACGCCGCTCAGCACCAGCCGCGCGTGCACCGTCGAATCGTCGTCGAGCGTGATCGCGCCGTCGGGCGAGACCGCCACCACCTCGACACCGGTGCGCAGTTCGGCGCCTGCATCTCTCGCGGCGCGCGAGAGCTCCGCTGACACGCTGCCCATGCCGCCGACCGGCACATCCCAGTCGCCGGTGCCACCGCCGATCACGTGGTAGAGAAAGCAGCGGTTCTGTCGAAGGCTCTCGTCGTCGGCCGATGCGAAGGTGCCGATCAGGCCGTCGGTGAGCGCGATGCCGCGGGCGATGTCGGTGTCGAGCGACGATCTCAGCAGCTCGCCCAGCGGGCGCTCGAACAGCGCCTCCCAGAGCCCGTCGTCCTCTAGTGCCGCACGCACCTCCCCGGCCCGGCGCAGCGGCTCGGTCATCGACGGGAAGAGCAGCCGGGCGACGGGTTCGAGCCGCTCGGAGAATTGCGCGAACCGCACTGCCTCACCGGTGCCGCCGGTCACCCGGGCGAACGCGTCGGCGGTGGCCGCGGCATCCGCCGTGTCGATCAGGATGCCCCGCGAGGGGTCGTGCGGATCGGGCGTGTAGGAGGAGTAGCGACGGCGTCGCAGCCGGATGTCGAGCCCGAGGTCGTCGATGATGCTGCGGGGGAGCAGGCTCACGAGGTAGGAGTAGCGCGACAGGCGTGCGGCGACGCCCGGCCACGGCTGCTCCGACACCGCGGCGCCGCCGAGATGGTCGAGCCGCTCGAGCACGACGACCGTTCGTCCCGCGCGCGCCAGGTACGCCGCGGCGACGAGGGCGTTGTGGCCGCCTCCGACGATGGCGGCGTCGTACACGGGGGAGCGGACGGCAGCGGCCATGGGGTCACGCTACCGAGGCCGCCCGCTCTCGCGCGAGTGTCGCCCGCCGTTCGTCGGCGGACCGAGGCGCTGCCGAACGCGGGTCTCTCCTCCTCGCCCCAACAGGTCAACCGCGCTTCTCCAGGAGGTTGAGTCGTTCCAACCTCCTGGAGAGCCGCGGTTGACCTGTGGGGCAGCGCTTCACCCGGAGGCGAGCGTGGGCGGAGCTGCACCCGGTTACCGTGGAGGCATGAGCCTCGAGCACGACCTCGAATCCCTTGCCATGGAGATCGCCCGCGAAGCCGGTGAGCTCGCCCGGGTGCGGCGCGAGGCCGGCGTCGCCATCGCCGCGACCAAGTCGGCGCTCGCCGACATCGTCACGGAGGCCGATCGCGAGGTCGAGGCGCTCATCCGCGCACGGCTGAAGGCCGCACGACCCGACGACGGCTTCCTCGGCGAGGAGACCGGGGCCGAGCGCGGCGCCGGCGACGTGACGTGGGTCGTCGATCCCATCGACGGAACCGTCAACTACGCGTACGGCATCCCGGCCTACGCCGTCAGCATCGCGGCCGTCCAGGGGGAACCGGACCCTCGGGAATGGACCGCGCTGGCGGGTGTCGTCCACGCACCGGTCAGCGGCGAGATCTTCCACGCGGCGCGCGGCGAGGGTGCGTGGCTGGGGGTGAGCCGGATCGCCGTCAACCCCGAGGTCGGACCCGCGGGCGCGCTCCTCGCGACGGGGTTCGGATACGATCCGGCGACCCGCCCGGGCGACCTCGAGCTGATCGCGCGAGTGATGCCGTCGCTGGCCCGCGACCTGCGCCGCGGTGGAGCCGCGTCGCTGGACCTGTCGTACGTCGCCGCCGGTCGTCTGGACGGATACTTCGAGCGCGGACTGGCACCGTGGGATCTCGCCGCGGGCTCGTTGATCGTGACCGAGGCGGGCGGGCGATTCGGTCGCGCCCAGCCTGACGGCGGCCCGCGCGGGCCGCTGGTCGTCGCCGCGACTCCGGCCATCTTCGACCGCCTCGCCGAGGCGGCCGGACTGGTCTGAGGCGGGCGCCTCTCATCGAACTTTCACGAAACGCGCGTCATGAAATCCAAGTCGCACATGGCATTCCCAGCACGCCCGGGGTAGTGTTTACCCGATCGTTACCTTCGCCGCCCGAACGGCGGAGGTGGTCCTAGCCCGAACGACCGCCTTGCTGCGTGCACCCCCCTCGCGGCACGACCCGAGAGCCCGACTCCGCTTTGCCTTTCGACTCCCCCATGGCTGAGCCTGCGCCCACGCGCAGATCCAGCCGCACCTCTCCGACGCCTGTGCAGGCGATGCAAGAGACCCCGGGGACCGGCCGTGCCACTGTGCGGCGGCAGGCGGCGAGTGCGACTCCCGAGCGTCCCGCGGTGGTCTGGGGTCGCTCGGTCGACGCGAAGCGGACGGATGCCGCGGCCCCGCCCGCCCCGCAGGCCCAGGCGTCGTCGTACGTGACGCCGGCTTCCGACGTTGTGACGCCGCGACCGTCCCTGTCGGCCGCGGACGCTCCTGTCGTCCCCGTGCTGCCCGTCGCCGCTTCTGCGCCCGTGACGCCGCCCGTGGTCCCCGCCCCGGCCCCGTCGTCGGTCGATGTCCCTGCGACATCCGGCCCGGTCATCGAGCCGGTGATTCCCAGCGCCCGCCGTGCTGCGGTACCGGCGGCGCCCTCGGCCGCGCCCGCGGAGCACGCGAGCCGTCGCACCCGCCGCATCCAGACCGGTGCGCAGCCCGTCGTCGACGTCCCGCCCATCGCCCCGCAGACGCCTTCCGCGCCGGAGCGCGCGGCGGCCCTCTTCGAGGCGGCGCTGCCGACGCACGACGAGCCGGCGCCGCTGCTCGACACGGTGCTCGTCCCCGCAGAGCCGTTCGAACTGCTCGCCGCCACCGTCGAGGCCGCTGCCCCCGTCGAGGCTGTCGCCGTTGCCACCGAGCCGGCTGCAGCGACGCCGGCGGGCGACACCGCCTCCACGTGGATCGCCGAGACCTTCGCGAAGCTTCTGGCGGCCGACGCGGCCGCCACCGTCGCGTCGACGGCCGCGGCCGTCGAGGCGGTCGACCTCCCGCAGACCGCCGCGCCGCACCAGTCGTCGATCGCGGAGCCCCAGACGACGGCCGCGCAGCAGACCGCAGTGCCCCAGGCCGAGGGGCAGACCACGGCGCCGCCGCAGGCGGTACCCGGGCGCCGGCGCGCGGCCGCGCCCCAGACCACGACGCAGCCCGCAGTTGAGCCTGCGCCGACCGTCGCATCCCAGGCCGCTCCTACGTCGCGCGTCGACGTCCCGTCGCCGACGATTGCCGCGCCGGCCGCCGCCTCCGCGCCTCGGCCCGCCGAGACGCCGGCGTCACCGCCGCACGCGGAGCAGCCGCGCCCCGAGCGGGTCGGACCCCTCACCGGGCCCATCCCTCAGCCTGCGGCATCCGATGTCGACGAATTCGAGGCCGCCTCGCGACTGTTCGCGTTCACGGGCGAGACCCCCGTCCAGCAGGCTGCGCGTGAGGCGCAGCCCGCGGCAGACGCAGCCTCCGCCCCGCGCACGGCCGCGCGTCGTTCCCCGGCGCGCCGCGGTGCGGCCTTCAAGCGCGCGACCACCGCGTCGTTCTCGGTGGGTGTGCTGGGGATCGTCGGACTCATGGCGGTCGGCATGACCACGCCGGCAGAGGCGGTCGCCGCGGTGAACGGCACCGACGCGTCGCTGTCCGTCGTCGCCGTCGGCGACAACACCGTGCCGGTGATCGACGAGGCGGAGATCCAGGCGTACGTGGCTCCCGGCGATGTGCAGAACGACACGCTGGAGCGCAGCGGGAACTACACGACCACGACGACGGCTCAGCTGGCGTCGGAGGCCGGCATCAAGAACTTCTCGAACCTGTTCCGCAACAACCCGAACTCCAACATCCAGTGGCCGTTCGCGGTGGGTGTGACGATGTCGTACGGGTTCGGCATGCGGTCGGGCCGGATGCACGAGGGCATCGACTTCACGCCCGGCAACGGCGCACCCGTGCAGGCCATCGCCGACGGCACCGTCCGCGTCGCGTCGGAGGCCGGTGGCGCCTACGGCGTGCACGTGACCATCGACCACATCGTCGACGGTCAGCTCATCTCGAGCCACTACGCGCACATGCAGTACGGCTCGCTGCAGGTCAGCCCTGGTCAGCGCGTCACCGTCGGCACCGTGATCGGCCACACCGGCAATACCGGACGCTCGTACGGGGCCCACACGCACTTCGAGCTCCTGAAGAACGGCACCACGGCCATCGACCCTTGGCCATGGCTGCAGCAGTACACCGACGGCACCCACACGGTGGGCTGACCGGTTCGGAAGGATGCCGGGCCTCTGGTATCCTCTTCTAGTTGCCTGCTCGCAGGCAGCACGCCCCGATAGCTCAGTGGCAGAGCACTTCCATGGTAAGGAAGGGGTCGTCAGTTCAATCCTGACTCGGGGCTCGCAGCATCCAATCACAGTGACCACGGATGCCGTGCGGCAGGGTAGCTCAGTTGGTGAGAGCGCACGACTCATAATCGTGAGGTCGCGGGTTCAAGCCCCGCTCCTGCTACGGATCGCCCCGGAATCTCGCCGATTCTCCGGGGCTTTCTTCTTCTGCTTCGCACTCGCCCGGCGGTCACGTCGGTGCTTCGACAAGGGCTGCGCGGGAAGGATGACGATGTCGCCGTCAATGCAGCAGCGACGCTCCAGACGTCGTCTGCTGGGGTGGATACCCACCGCGATCGCCGCTGCGATCTGCGTGGGCGTCGTCGTCGCGGCGATCCTCATGCAGAACTCGTGGTGGACCGATCCAGAACGCCCCGCGACCGCCGACCAGCAAGCGCCGGACGGCATGTCCATGCTCGGCGACCCGGGCATCGACTACCTCACCCGCGAGGGCGCTCTGCGCATTCGCATCGGGCCGGACTCTCTTACGGCCACCGAACTGGGACTGGAGCCTGACGGCCCGCGGACGTCCGAACCGATCACTCCCGTGCAGGCGATCGTCGTCGCGCCCGCCGGGAGCTTTCACGTCGACGTGACCCGCTCGTTCACCGTCCTCGCATCGGACGATGAGGTGCAGTCGGTGCAGCTGGTCCTGGAGTCGGATGGCGCGTGGCTGACGGCGCTCTCCCACCTGCAGAGGATCGCCCCGTACTGGGGGTGGACCGAGGCGGAGATCGACCAGCTCGAGGAAGATCTGACAGTCGCTTCCCGTGCGGGTGACGGGCGCGCCTACTCAGCTGAGATCCCGCCGACCGAGCACAAGGGGGCGCTCGCCTCTGCAGAGGTCGCTGTCGACGTGACGAACTCAGAGGTGACCACCACGCTCATCGTCAGTCGGCTCGACGACTGAGTGACGTGGCGGGCCGGGCGCCGATCTCACCGATTCTCCGGGGCTTCCTGCTTTCCGTGCGCGCCAGCCACCGACGTCGCCGCCCGCGCGATCAGGCCGGGGTGCGTCCGAACGCGAACTTCGTGCGCCTGCGCAGGGCGAACCCGAGTCGCTCGTAGGCCGCGATGGCGTTGACGTTCGACGCGGCCGCGTGCATGAGCGCGCGGTCCCCGCGCTGCTGGATGTGGAACGCCACGTCGAGCACCAGCCGGGAGGCCAGGCCCTGCCGCCGGTAGGCGGCGTCCGTGGAGACCGCGCTGATCTCCGTCCAGCCGTCCGGGTGCAGACGCTCGCCGGCCATCGCGACGAGCCGGCCGCCGCGACGGATGCCGATGTACCGGCCCAACTCGTGCGTCCGCGGCCGGAAGGGCCCGGGCTGGTTGCGTTCGACGATGGCCAGCATCTCGGCGACGTCGTCCGCTCCGAGAACGACGGCTTCGGCATCCGGTCTCGGCTGCAGCGCCTCGGTCTCGACGAGCTGCACGCCATCGCCGCCGCCGAGGTCCTCCCATCCGGGAGGGAACGCCTGCTCGACCGCGGAGAGGCCGACGGGCGCGCCCGGACCGACGAGCTCGCGCAGGGCGTCCCACACCTCCGGGTCGTCCCACGTCCGCACGGCGACGAAGGGGGCGACCTCTTCGGGATACCGCCGCACGAGATCGTTGCCGATGGCGAAGCCGGCGTGCGGGCCGATGAGCGCATGCCACGCGGGATTGTCGAGCACCGCGGCATCCGCGTGCGGCACATCGGCGCGGGACGGATGCTGAGGCTCGGGGCGCTCGGTGGGGTCTGCGATGTCGATGGCCGTGTCTGACATGCATCCAGCGTGCGCCCGCGCGGCGTCAGCCGCAAAACCGACTCGTCATCCCCGGCAATGCGGGAGCCGTCAGCCCGGGTGGGGGGCGACTGTGACGTCGGACGACCACCCGACGAGAACCGTTCCGGGGCTCGCCGTTAGTGTCGGCGGGGCGCACCTGCACCGCGCCGAGATCACTGAGAAGACCGACGAGGAGTTCCGTGTCCACACAGCTGGAAGACGAGACGCTGCAGTTCGTTCGCGAGCTCATCCGCATCGAGAGCGTGAACACCGGCGTGGCCGCGACCATCGGCGACGGCGAGACCCGTGCCGCGCGACACGTGCAGGAGCGCCTGGCGGAGGTCGGCATCGCCGCGGAGCTCATCGAGCCGCGCCCCGGTCGCGGCTCACTCATCGCCCGGATCGCCGGGAGCGATCCGAGTGCGGGCGCGCTGCTCGTGCACGCACACCTCGATGTGGTGCCGGTCGAGGAGAAGGACTGGACGCATCCGCCGTTCGGCGCCGACATCGAGGACGGCTACCTGTTCGGGCGAGGCGCCGTCGACATGAAGAACTACGCCGGCACCATCCTCGCCGTGGCTCGGCACTTCGCGCGCGAAGGGATCGTTCCGCGCCGCGACCTCGTGTTCGCGTTCCTCGCGGATGAGGAGAGCGGCGGCGTGTGGGGCGCGGGCTGGCTCGTGCAGAACCGCCCCGAGCTGTTCGCCGGCGTCACCGAAGCACTCAGCGAGGTGGGCGGCTTCTCGGTGCCGCTCGTCGCCGACCCGGCAGACGAGCGCCGCGCGTACCTCGTCGCCACGAGCGAGAAGGGCGTCGCGTGGTCGACGCTCACCGCACGCGGCCACGCCGCCCACGGATCCCGCCCGACCGACGACAACGCGGTGGTGCGGCTCGCCCGCGCGGTGTCGGCGGTCGGGTCCCACCGGTTCCCCGTGGTGCGCACCCCCGCGCTGCAGCGCTTCCTCGACGTGTTCGGCGAGGCGCGTGGGCTGGCCTTCACCGACGAGTCGCTCGCGGACGATCTCGAGAGCCTGGGTTTCGTGTCATCGCTCGTGGGAGCGACCACACGCAACACGGCGACGCCCACGGTGCTGTCGGCGGGAGAGAAGACGAACATCATCCCCGCCGAGGCGTCCGCACGGCTCGACATCCGCATCCTCCCGGGACAGGACGACGAGCTGCGCCGGGGTCTGCGTGACCTCGCGGGCGACGACATCGACATCCGCGAGGGGCGGTGGTGGTCGGCGACCGAGGCGCCCGTGGACGCACCGATCATCGATGTGCTGCAGGAGGCGATCACGGCGCACGATCCCGACGGGATCGTCGTGCCGTACTTGCTGCCGGCGAGCACCGACAACAAGCACTTCGCGGAGCTCGGCATCCACGGGTACGGGTTTGTGCCGCTGCGGGTGCCGGTCGACTTCGATGTGTTCGCGCAGTTCCACGCCGCCGACGAGCGGATCCCCGTCGACGCGCTCCACTTCTCGGCGCGGGTGACCGAGCGGATCCTCCGCACCGCCTGAAACGGCGAATGCCCCGACCCGCCCGCGAGGGTGGGCCGAGGCATCCGTTGGACGCGTCGACGGTGCGACTGCTCAGGACGCGGCGTCGACCTCCGCGGTCGGAGCACCCGACTCCTTCCACGCGGGGAAGCCGCCGTCGACGTGCGCGACGTTCGTGAAGCCCTTCGCGCGGAGTTGTTCGGCGACGGGTCCGGACCCGCGGATCGACCCGCAGACGATGACGATCTCCTGGTCCCACTCGGTGATCTCGGCGAACTTCTCGGGAGAGTCGAGGAGGAACTGCGCGTCGAGGTTGTCGCGGTCGCCGCGGATCGAACCCGGGATCACGCCGTCGCGCTCGCGGCCGGCGTCGCTGCGCACGTCGATGACGAGCGCACCGGAGGCGGCGCGGCCGGCGGCCTCTTCGGCGGTGATGAGCGGCGCGTCGTAGGTGGGCTGTGTCGCGGCCTCGGTGGTGTCGGTCATGGGGATCCTCTCGGAGTGGGAACGGATGCCGGTTGCCGGCGTCACGCTACGACCGCAGCGTGGATCGGGGCGCATCGCCGCGTCACGCGGCGCCATGATCCGTCACGAGGCGTCGCCGGCACGTCGCTTGGCGGCGGTCGTGTGACGCCTCGCTACGTCGTGTGGCATCCCGCGACGCACGCGGCGATGGGAGAGGAGGTCGCGGTCGTATCGTCCGAAGAACTCCTCCGGAAAGCGTGGTCGCGCATGGTCCTGTACGAGTCGGTGATCGAGTCCATCGGCGGCACGCCGCTCGTGCGCGTGCATCATCTCGCCGCGGGCCTGCTGCCGCGCGTCTACGTGAAGCTCGAGTACCAGAATCCCGGCGGCAGCGTGAAGGATCGCGCGGCGCTGGGGATGATCCGCGCCGCCGAGCGGGATGGCTCGCTGCGGCCCGGAGGCACCGTCGTCGAGGTGACCTCAGGGAACACCGGCGTCGGCCTCGCGCTCGTCGCCGCGCACCTCGGCTACCGCGCCGTGATCTTCACGTCGAGCCAGATCGCCGACGAGAAGATCCGTCTGTTGCGCGCGTACGGCGCGGAGGTGCGGCTGGTGGATGCGTTCGTGCCGAAGGGCCACCCCGACAGTCTGGGCGCCGCCGCCGACCGGTTCGTCGCCGAGACTCCGGGCGCGTGGCGTGCCGGCCAGTACGACAACCCCGCCAATCCCGCGGTGCACGTGGAGTCGACCGGCCCCGAGATCTGGGCCGACACCGGCGGCGCCGTCACGCACTTCGTCGCGAGCGTGGGCACGGGCGGGACGATCTCGGGAACGGGCCGGTCGCTCAAGACGCTGAGCCGCGGGGCGGCGCGGGTGATCGCCGCGGACCCCGCCGGCTCGTCGTACTCCGGCGGCGACGGCAGCCCGAAGTACATCGAGGGCGCCGGGCACACCGTGCATCCCGAGGCAGAGGAGGACGTGTGGCCCGAGTCCTTCCACCTCGACGTCGTCGACGACTACGTCACCGTGACCGACCGCGAGGCGATCCTCACTGCCCGTCGTGCCGCCCGAGAGGACGGCATCCTGCTGGGCGGGTCGGCCGGAACGGCGCTCGCCGCGGCGCTGCGTCTGGCCGAACAGCTCGGGCCGGACGACGTCGTGGTTGCGCTCGCCCCTGACTCCGGGCGCAACGCGCTCTCGACGTACTACGACGACGAGTGGCTCGCCGACCGCGGATTCGTCTTCGACGACAGCGACGCTCCCACGCTGGGGGACCTCGTCGCCCAGCCCGCGCTCCGGGTCGCCGCGCACCTGACGGTCGCCGAGGCAGTCACGCGGCTGCGTCTGGACGAGCGGGATGCCGCAGCGCCCGTGCTCGTCGTCTACCGGCGCAGCGACGGCGAGGCGCCGATTCCGGCCGCCGACGTCGCCGGAGTCGTCACTCTCGACGACCTGCGGGCTGCGCTCGGCGCGGGCGCCGGGGACGCCCTCGTCCGCGAGCACGCCTCCCTCGCGCCGCCGACCGTCGGCATCGGGCGCGCTCCCGGCGTCGCTTTCGCAGGACTGGATGCCGCGCATCCGGGCTGGATTGCGGCATCCGTCCTCTGCGATGGAAGGATCGTCGGCGTGATCACCCGGGAGGCCCTCGTCGCGCACAGCGTCCGCAGCGATCGGCTGGCGGTGGCGCGATGACCGCCGACGTGCTGCAGACCGGTGCCGCCGGCTCCGGCACGGCCGCCCATGCCCGGGGCCACGTCCAGGCCGATTCCGGGACCGAGGCGCCGTGGTTCACGGTGCGGACGGCGCGCAGCGACG
The DNA here is from genome assembly GCF_010634885.1 of Microbacterium sp. B35-04. Lineage (NCBI taxonomy): Bacteria > Bacillati > Actinomycetota > Actinomycetes > Micrococcales > Microbacteriaceae > Microbacterium > Microbacterium sp. B35-04. The sequence continues at coordinate 38,358 of NZ_MWLP01000057.1, forward strand.
AGTTCGACCGCGTCGGAGAGGTGACCTACCTCGGCTTCGGCCACGGTGGGCCCGGCGCGACGCAACCCGACCCCGAGCGGCTGGCGCTGCTGCGGGGAGCGGCGGCGCGTGCGGAGGTCGGCGACCTGCTGGTCGCCGTCGACCCCGCGGGGAGGATCCTCGGGACGGCCAGTCTGCTGCGCGCCGACAGTGCGCTCGTGCGCCAGTCTCGGGGCGGCGAGGCTGAGCTGCGCCTGCTGGCGGTGCTGCCCGAGGCCCGGCGCCGGGGCATCGGGGAGGCACTCATGATCGAGGCGATCGAGCGTGCTCGTGCGTGGGGTGCTCCCGCCCTGGTGCTCGACACCGGCCCCGCCAACGAGCGCTCGCAGCGCCTGTACCACCGGCTCGGATTCGATCGGCTGCCCGAGCGGGAGACCATACCGGCGTCGCGCGGCGGCTATCTCGCCGTGTTCCGGTTCGAGCTGGGCGGCTGACCGCCGCTGCGCCTCTGCGCCTCTGCGCCGCTACGCCGCGGGCCGACGGCCGTCAGCCGACGCCGAACCGCTCCGCCTGCATCCGGGCCGCTGCGGTGGCGGGATCGTCGTCCCACGTACGCGGACGAGCCCCCTCGAGTCCGCGCCCGAGGGGCCAACCATCCGATCCAGCGCAGGGGTTCGCCTCCGGCCGGGGGCGTCAGCGCCTCGATCGCGGGGAGGTCGTCGACGCGGACGCGATCCCACGCGTGCATCACACGGCCGTCGCCGAGGCTGAGCCCCACATGGCCCCAATCGCGGCGCTCCCCGCAGCATCGCGGCTGCCGGGCAGTCAGAAGGGGGCGCCGACGCTTTCGGTGGAGCGGAACACGGGAACTGCGCGTTCCGGCTCGACGAGGTAGCGACGACCGGAGGGTGATGTCCAGAGGATCGCGCCGCCCAAACCGGCGACCTGTTCGATTCTCCAGTCGGTGTGGTGCCGCACGGTGTGGTGACCTTCGCACAGCGGCCCGAGGTTCGTGAGTTCGGTGTGTCCGCCGAGCGCCCAGTCGACGTTGTGGTCGACGTCGCACCGCGAGGCCGGCATCCCGCAGC
>NZ_MWLP01000058.1:0-73252 GCF_010634885.1 Microbacterium sp. B35-04
CGATGCGGCATCCGTCTGTCGATAGTGTGACTTCCGTGACCGAACGGAACGACTCCGACGGCCGAGACCCCACTCGCGCTCAGGGCCACGAAGAGGCCCGCGACCAGGCGGATGCCGCGCAGCGGGAGGAGGAGTCTCTCCGCGCCCGCTGGGAGGCGACGCAGGAGAGTCTGCGAGAGCGCTTCGACCAGCCGATCAGCCGGGCGACGGCGATCACCCAGCGCACCCTCGCGTGGTTCCCGGTGCGGGTGTGGCGTCACTTCCTGCAGCACAACGGGTTCCTGCTCGCCGCGGGCGTGAGCTACCAGGCGCTGTTCGCGACGTTCGCCGCGATCTACGTGGCGTTCGCCGCCACCGGGCTGTGGCTGGGCGGAAGCTCGGAGGCCGTCGCCGGGCTCATCAACCTCATCAACAGCTATATCCCGGGCCTGATCAGCGACGAGGGGCTGTTCACCCCCGCGCAGGTCACCGAGGTCGCGACGAGCAATGCCGGCGTGCTCGGCGTCACCGGCATCATCGCCCTCGGCACCCTCATCTGGACGGCCATCGGCTTCGTGACGTTCACGCGCCGCGCGGTGCGCGACATCTTCGGCCTGCCGCCCGACCTCCGCAGCTACTTCTACCTCAAGGCACGCGATCTCATCGGTGCAGGAGTCTTCGCCCTCGCCCTCGTGGTGGGTTTCGCCGCGACGACGCTCGGCACGTGGGCGCTGGAGTGGGTGTTCGCCTTATTCGGATGGGGCAACGCGTCGCGCTGGGTGGGAGTGACCACGAGCGTCGGCTCGATCCTGATCTCGTTCGCGATCTTCAGCGCGGCGCTGGCCGGGCTGATCCGGTACCTCACGGGTACGCAACTCCCCTGGCGGCGCATCTGGCCCGGTGCACTCCTCGGCGGCGGCGCAATCACCGTGCTGCAGCTGTTCACGGGCTGGCTGTTCGTCTACACGCCGACCAACGCACTGCTGGCCACGTTCGCGATCTTCGTCGGTCTGCTCCTGTGGTTCCGCATCATCGGCATCATCATGCTCGTCGCGGCCGCATGGGTCGCGGTCGCGGCGAAGGACGACGAGGTCCCGCTGCTCCCCCAGACCGAGGCCGACCGGCTCGCGGCGGAGCATGCCGCGCTGCTGGTGGCCGCCCGGGTGCGCCTGCGCACCGCGCGGGAGGCGCGCGAGACCGCGCCGTGGTACCGCCTGTTCGCCGCTGACCGCGCGGTACGCGCCGCGGAGCAGGAGCTGGCCCAGGTCGAGGCCGCCACTCCCCCGGCACAGAAGAAGAAGGCCGGCAGCCTGTTCGAATGAGTGTCGGCGGTGGCGGATAGTCTTGCCGTCGTGTCTCGCCGTGTTCGCATCGCCTCTGTCAACGTCAACGGAATCCGTGCCGCCACCCGCAAAGGCATGATCGACTGGCTCGATGCCGCCGACATCGACGTGATGGCCCTGCAGGAGGTGCGGGCGACCGAGGAGGAGCTGCGGGCGGCTCTGCCCGGCTGGGAGATCGTCAACGACGAGGCCCTCTCGAAGGGGCGAGCGGGCGTGGCCGTGGCCAGCCGCATCCCCTCGATCGAGGTGCGCCGCGTGCTCGGCCCGGCCGCCGAGGACGCAGCCGAAGTCCTCGACAGCGCAGGCCGCTGGATCGAGGCGGACTTCGACATCGACGGCGAGCGGCTCATCGTCGTGAGCGCCTACGTGCACACCGGCGAGGCCGACACGCCCAAGCAGGACGCGAAGTGGGCCTTCCTCGACGCGATGGAGAAGCGGATGCCGCAGCTCAAGGCCGCGTCTCCGCTGGCGCTCGTCATGGGCGACCTCAATGTCGGCCACCGCGAGCTCGACATCCGCAACTGGAAGGGCAACATCAAGAAGGCCGGCTTCCTGCCGCGCGAGCGCGCGTACTTCGATCGCTTCTTCGGCGAGGAGGGCGCCGAGGTGACCGGTGCCGACGGCTCGCGGGGCGCCGGCCTCGGCTGGGTCGACATCGGGCGCCGCTTCCACGGCGACGTCGACGGCCCGTACACCTGGTGGTCGATGCGCGGACGCGCGTTCGACAACGACGCCGGGTGGCGGATCGACTACCACCTCGCGACGCCGGAGCTCGGCGCCCGGGTGGTCGACTACCGGGTCGTGCGCGCACCTTCGTGGGACACCCGCTGGAGCGACCACTCCCCCGTCGTGGCGGACTACACGATCGGCCACTGATCGCCCAGGCGGCGGCGGGCGACCGAGGTGAGCCCGCCGGGTCGGTGGGCGGGCGCGGGGCCGCGGCATCCGTTCAATAGACTTGACGGATGAGCAAACCGCGCCTGTACTCCGGCATGCAGCCCTCCGCCGACTCGCTCCAGATCGGCAACTACATCGGGGCCCTCATGCAGTGGCGCGATCTGCAGGAGTCGTACGACGCGTTCTTCTCCGTGGTCGACCTCCACGCGCTCACGCAGCCGAACGATCCGGCGGAGCTCCGCGAGAAGACGCGCCGCACGGCCGCGCAGTACATCGCCGCCGGCATCGAGCCGTCGAAATCAGCGCTGTACGTGCAGTCGCACGTGCCGGCGCACGCCGAGCTGGCATGGATCCTGTCGACGGTCACCGGGTTCGGCGAGGCCGGGCGCATGACGCAGTTCAAGGACAAGTCGCAGCGCTACGGCTCGGAGGTCACCTCGGTCGGGCTCTTCACCTACCCGGTGCTGATGGCGGCCGACATCCTGCTGTACCAGACCGACATCGTCCCGGTCGGCGACGACCAGAAGCAGCACGTCGAGCTCACGCGCGACCTCGCCGAGCGCTTCAACAGCCGTTACGGTCAGACGTTCACCGTTCCGATGCCGGTGATCCAGCAGGAGACGGCGCGCATCTATGACCTGCAGAACCCGACGGCGAAGATGTCGAAGTCGGCGGAGTCGGATGCCGGCGTGCTGTGGATGCTCGACGACCCGGCCGTGTCGGCGAAGAAGGTCATGCGCGCCGTCACCGATTCGGAGGGTTCGGTGCGCTACGACCGCGAGGCCAAGCCCGGCGTCTCGAACCTGCTGGTGATCTACGCGGCCCTCACCGGCCGGCAGATCCCCGCGATCGAGGACGAGTACGCAGGGCGTGGCTACGGCGACTTCAAGAAGGGCCTCGCCGAGGTCGTGGTGAACGAGTTCGGTCCTGTGCGCGAGCGCGCCCTGCAGCTTCTCGACGATCCGGCCGAGCTCGACCGCGTGCTCGCCGCGAACGCCGCCAAGGCCGAAGCGGTCGCCAACCGCACGCTCGACGACGTCTACGACAAGGTCGGCCTCCTGCGCCGGTCTCGCTGAGCCAGGGCGCGGGCCGGTAGCGTGGGCGGGATCGAGCCCTCCATCTTGCGAACGGACCGCCTCGAACTGTCGTTGCCGGTTGACGGCGACGTCGACGCGATCTACGAGGCGTGCCAGGATGCCGAGATCCAGCGCTACACGCCGGTCCCCTCCCCGTACGAACGCCGGCACGCCGAGGAGTTCGTACCGCGTGTCGCCGCCGACTGGCAGAGCGGCGCCCATGTCAGCTGGGCGATGCGTGAGGGTTCGGTGCTGGCCGGCATGATCGGGCTGTACCGCCTCGACGGACGCGGCTCCGGGGAGCTCGGATACTGGGTGTCGCCGTGGTCGCGTCGGCGCGGCCTCTCGGTCGAAGCTGCCCGCGCTGTGATCGACTGGGGCTTCTCGCCGGAGGGACTGGGCCTCGATCGCATCGAGTGGCGTGCCGTCGTGGGTAACGTCGGCTCCGCGCGCGCCGCGCGCACTCTCGGCTTCCGCTACGAGGGGACGCTGCGGCAGGCGCTCGTCGGCTCGCACGGCCGCGACGACGGCTGGATCGCCGGCGTCCTCGCCACCGACGACCGCACCCCGCAGTCCTGGCCCGCGCTGGACTGACCACCGCGGGGCCGCGCCACAACTCCGTCCGCACTCAGACCTGCGCGTGCCCGCACACCGGATTCGCGCGGCGTGCCCGCCTGAAGCCAACCTTCAGGCGGAGTTACGGCACGGGCCACCCCTCGACCCTCTCCGCATTCCTGCGTGTGCGCATGCCCGCTTGTCCGCGCGTGAGAGGGGGGCGGATGCCGCGTCCGCAGCCGGCCACTCTCACCACCACGACATCTGGCGCACCCCGAGCGGGGTCACAACTCCGCCTGGATCGGGGCACGCGGCGCCCTGGCTCGCGGCCTTCTCCGGCTCTCCTCGACCTGACGCCCGGTTCAGGCGGAATTGTGGCACGGGCACCAGAACCGGTACCGGCATCCGCGGTCAGCCGCGCGCAACCGCTCGGCGCGCGTCGACCAGCCCGCGTATTGCCGCCTGCGCCCGCTCGGGATGGTAGAGGATGTCCTCGGCGGTCAGCCGCAGCACGACATATCCGCGCTGAGCCAACGCCAGGTCGCGTCGGTAGTCCTTGAGCTGCTGTTCCCAGCTCGAGTGATACTGCTTGCTGTCGCATTCGATGACCAGCCATCCGTCGACGAGGAGGTCGACGAAGCCGACACCGGCGAACGACACCTGCGGGACAGCCGCGCACCCGAGTGCTCGTACCCAGAGCCTGACGATCGTCTCCGACCCGGCCTGCGCTCGTCCATCCACCAGCGGCTCGAGCACGCCGAACCGAGCCGGCAGGGCATCGAACAGTCGAAGAACGTCCCGCTTGCGGATCAGCTTCTTGTTCAATGCGCTGTCGATCGTCGCAACGGCGAATCGCGGCGCCTGGCAGAGCACGGCGTGCGCGAGCGCGTCCAGGACGCCGACGACCGCCGTATCCGCCGCGACCACACCGAGGAGCGGCATCCAATGCAGCACCTCACTGCGCTGGTCGATCGGCTTCAGCCGGCCGCTCCCGATCCCGGTCGAGCGCAGCCGGCTCGCGCCACGCGCGATGTGCACGTGCAGTCGTGTGTTCTCGAAGACGAACACCCCGAGCAGCTGCAGCAGCGAAAGGCAGGTGAGGCGGCCACCGATCTGCACCGCCTGGCGCATCGCGTCCGTCGAGAGAGCCGACATGTAGCGATCACGGCGGACGCGCACCAGCGTGCCCTCCGTGATCGCGCGGCGGATGCCCCGCCTGCTCAGTCCGGCCGCGGTGAGGTACGCCCGTGTGACGGCCTGCTGCGCATCGAGCATGGCCCCATCGTGGGATCTGCGGCGGCGGTGCCGGCTGGGCCGGGACGGACCTGTGGAGAGCTTGCAGTGCTGGGCTTCTGTGGAGGAGCTGTTCCTGCGGGCGCGTGCCGTAACTCCGCCTGCGCTATTGCGGGGCATCGGCGAGCCCTGGAACACCGGTCTCCGAGGGGGTCTGGTGCGTCGTTGAGGAGGAGCTGTGGCACGCCCGAACGCGGAGACCGACCACTCGCTTCCGCCCGCGGATCCCCGGTGTCCCCGCCGCGTGGCAGGATGAGCGCATGCCCGAGATGCCCGAGGTGCAGGGGCTCGTCGACTTCCTCCGCGAGCGGCTCACCGGTGTGCGCATCGCGCGAGCGACGGTCGCCAACATCGCGGCGCTGAAGACGTACGACCCGCCGATCGAGTCCCTGGCGGATGCCGAGATCACCGGCGCTGCGCGACACGGCAAGTTCGTCGACCTCGCGACCACCGGGCCGCATCTGGTGTTCCACCTCGCCAAAGCCGGGTGGCTGCGCTGGTACGACGAGCTGCCGAAGACGATCATCCGGCCGGGCAAGACGCCGATCGCCCTGCGCGTCGCGCTCTCGGACGGGGCCGGGTTCGACCTCACCGAGGCGGGCACGAAGAAGTCGCTGGCGGTGTACGTCGTGCGAGACCCCGCCGACGTGCCCGGTATCGCACGACTCGGGCCCGACCCGCTTGACCCGGCCTTCACGCGCGACACGCTCGCCGGGCTGCTGGAGGGACGCCGCACCCAGATCAAGGGCGTGCTGCGCGACCAGGCGACGATCGCGGGGGTGGGCAACGCCTACTCCGACGAGATCCTGCACGCGGCGAAGATGTCGCCCTACGCCCTCGCGACCTCGCTCACCGACGACGAGGTCACCCGGCTCTTCGACGCGATGACCGAGACGCTGACGGATGCCGTCGCCGAGGCATCCGGCAAACCCCCGGCCGAGCTGAAGGACGCCAAGCGTCGGGGCATGCAGGTGCACGGGCGTCGGGGTGAGACCTGCCCGGTCTGCGGCGACGAGGTGCGCAGCGTCTTCTTCGCCGACAACTCGCTGGAGTACTGCCCGACGTGCCAGACCGGCGGCAAGATCCTCGCCGACCGCCGGCTGTCGCGACTGCTGAAGTAGCCCTACGCGCCCAGCAGCCGCTCGACGAACCAGAACAGTCCGACGACGGCGACCGCGGCGGAGAGGATCGCGGCCACCCACATCGCGACGCGGGGCCGCGAGCGCCGCAGCAGCAGGAGAAGCGGGAAGACCACGACGACGATGCTGAGCTGGGCTGCTTCGATGCCGACGTTGAACACCAGCAGCGCACCCAGCAGTCCCCAGGAGAACGGCTCGTCGATGCCCAGTGCCCCGGCGAAGCCGACGCCGTGCACGAGCCCGAAGACGAAGACGATGCCCACCCGCAGCCCATCGGCCCGCGTGAAGCCCAACTGCCCGGTTCGGGCGGTCACTCGGGGTTCGAGGATCGCGGGCGCACGTTCGAGCACCGCGGTGCCGCCGGACCTCTTCGGCCGCGTGCCGGCCGCGGCGGGTCCGGGTCCGACCGGCCCCGACCCGATGTACGCAGATCCGCCGGGGCCGTAGAGCTCCTGCACGGAGCCGCGGTCGCGCCAGAGCCCCCACAGGAACCACAGCGCGACGACGGCGATCGAGAGGGCGATGATCGGCTCGACGATGCTCGCGGGGACGCTGACGACCCCCAGGGCGGCGAGGATGAACGTCACCGAATGCGCGACGGTGAACGCGGTCGCGACGACCACCACGTCGCGCAGGCGCCGCGAGGCGACGATGAGCGCGAGCAGGAACAGGATGTGGTCGGCACCGAACAGCAGGTGCTCGGCACCCAGGATGAAGAACTCCCCCATCCGTGCGCCCCAGTCCTGCGACGTCGTCATCGTCGGGCCGGCGTCGGTGTCGAGGCTCGCGACCCCGGAGCCGGCCAGCAGATCGTAGGTCACCACCGTGGTGGTCTTGCCGCCGGGATCCGTGCCGGGGAACAACTGCGTCGTGACCCGGTATGTCCCACCCTCCTCCGCAGCGGTGGCGCGACAGTCCGCCTCGAGCACGAGGTGCGCGTGCGGGACGCCGTCGACGTACGTGATCGAATACGGTTCGACGAGCTCGTTCGGGCAGGCCGAGGCATCCGCTTCCGCGCCCGCCGCGATCGTGAATCGCGGCAGCACGTACGCCCGCACCGTCTCCGAGTACTGCTCGAGCACTCGCGTGGTCAGCTTCGTCGGATCCTGCCCGGATGCCTGGACATCGTCGTACGCGTCCTGCTCGAACGCCGCATCGTCCATGGCGCGGGCGCCGTCGGTCGCGAGCAGCACGTACTCGATGTCGAGTTCGGCCCGAACGAGCCCCGGCTCCGATTCGGAGAGCTTCGCGTACACCGTCGCCGCGTAGGTGTGGGCGGCGGCAGGGGCGGCGAGGAGCATCACGGAGACCGCGGCGACCAGGAGGCCGAGCACGCTGCGCAGGCCGAGCACGCTGCGCAGGCCGAGCACGCTGCGCGGGCGGCGCCGCGCTGGGGCGGCGCCGCTGGGCAGGTCAGTACGCACCGAGGTCCTTCCACGGCGACTTCCCGCCGGTGCCGGGCTGATCGCCGCGTGTCCACCACGACGCTTGGAACAGGTGTCCCCCGTGAGCGACGATCTCGCCGCCGAGATAGGTCCACGACGCCGTCCAGGCGCGCACCACACCCTGGGGCGTGCTGATCTCGGCGCCCACCTCGGCCCACGCGCCGTTGCGGACCGAATCGGGTGCGATCCCCTGGGTCCACCACTGCGCCTGATACACGCGGTCACGGTAGAGCACGTATTCGCCGCCGAAGTAGACGACGCTCGCGCGCCAGGCCGCCGGAGGGGCGGGCTTCCAGATCGCGTAGAGCGTGACCACGGCATCATGCTCGACCGTCAGATTGCTCACCGTCGCTCCGTCGGCGAAGACCGCCGGGCCGCCGGGCGTGAGAGCCCACCCTGCGAACACGTCGGTCTCGTGCGTGAACGCCACGGCCGGCAGCACCAGCTCCTCGCCATAGGCAGCGGAGGCCGCGGGCTGCGCGCCCGAGCCGCCGTTGGCGTCGAACGCCACCGTGTACGCGTTGGCGGCGAACGAGGCGATCGCCGCGACCGAGGCGTCCGGCTGCGTGTATGTGCCGTCCGCCGCGACCGCCACGAACGCGGGCGTCGTCGTCCAGCCGCTGAAGTGGTAGCCGGTGTCAGGCGTCGCCGTGAGCGTGACCGTCGCGCCGGTCAGCGCGCTCGCGACGTCTGCGGACGCGGTGCCGTGACCGGCCGAGTCCGCCGTCACCGCGTGCCGCTGGCGGAGCGTGAACGTCACGGTCGTGGAGTTGCCGGCTATGTCGTACACCACGAGGGTGTTCTCGCCCGCCACCGCCCCGAAGACGCCGGGCTTCACGCCGTTGAGGTCGCTCCAGGGAGCGTCCTGCAGATCCTTGACCGTGCCGTTGAGCACCACGCGGTCGACGCTGCTCGCATCGAAGAGCTTGAACGATACCGCCTCATAGCCGCCGACGCCCGCCAGCGGCTCGTCCTTGGCGATCACCGTCGGCGCTGTGATGTCGAGGGTGAAGGCGACGGTCGTGACGTTTCCGGCCACATCCGACACCTCGAGGGTGTTCTTCCCGGCCACGGCGCCGAAGACGCCGGGCTTCACGCCGTTGAGGTCGCTCCAGACGTTGTCCACGAGATCCTTCAGCACTCCGTTGAGCTCCACCTTGTCGATCTTCCCGGCGTCATAGAGCTTGAACGACACCGTGCTGTAAACGCCGTCCTTGCCCTTCGACTCGGTCTTGACCGTCACGGTCGGCACGGTCTGGTCCGCGGCGACGGGGCGCCAGGTCGCCGTGTAGGCGCGGTCGCCGAGCGATCCGGACGGGATCGCCACCTCGATCGTCGGACGGTCGAGTCCCGTGCCGGTCCATCCTTCGAACGCGTAGCCAGGACGCGTCGGAGCCGCGAGGGTGATCGCGTCCGACTCGATCGTGTACGTCGTGGGGTTGTCCGCGCTGCCGCCGCCGAGATCGAAGGCGATGGCGTAGGCGATCGGCGTGAACTCCGGAGTCGCTGCGACAGCGGCGGCAGGCATCGTGAAGGTGCCGTCCTGGCCGATCTCGACGCCCTCGGGCGTCGTCTGCCATCCCGTGAGCTCATAACCGGCGTCGGGCGTTGCCGTCAGCGTGACGGTCGCTCCCTCGACGGCGGCCGCGACGTCGGCCGACGCAGTACCGTGCGGAGCGTCGCCGACGGTCACGGCGTGCTGCACCGGGCCGAGGCCGGCGCCGAAGCGATCGGACATCTCGCCGGCGGTGAGAGCGACGTCGTAGAAGGCGAAGTCGTCCACGAGCGCGTCGATGGTCGGCGAGTAGCTGCCGTTGTAGCCGAACCACCAAGGACTCGAGGAGCTGAAGATGCTTCCGGCCGTCACGGACCCCGCGCTGCTCGTGCCGGTCAGCGCACCGTCCACGAAGTAGCGGATCTGCTGTGCCGACCTGTCGACGACGGCGCCGATGTGGTGCCACGTGCCGTTGATGCCGTTCGTGCCCCACGGGTCGGCGTACTGCTTCGCGCCCGCCGTGCCCCAGCACGAGGTCAGCACGCCGTCGGATCCCGTCGCATTGAACAGGGAGAAGCCGTCGCCGCAGCTGCCGTCGGGGCGATTGGAGAAGATCCAGGCGTCACCCGTGAACGAGGTCTGCTTGATCCAGAACTCGACGGAGAAGTCGCCCGCCGCGTCGGTGAGGCCGGCTACCCCCGGGAAGCGGAAGCTGTTCTGCCCGTTCACATGCGCGGCCGTTCCGTGTATGCCCGGCAGATACTCCACGCCGGCGCGCCATGTCGCCGCCACCCCGTTGCCCGTGCGGTCGGCGATGGTCGAGCCCGTCTCGCCGTCGAACGTGTAAGCGACGACCGGATCGGGCGTCAGCGACGTCCCCTCGCCCATGGCCGACACGGTGAACGATGCCTCCGCCTGCTTGAAGGCGCTGTCGGTCGCGGTGTAAACGAGCGTGTGGTCGCCGGTCGCGACCGGCGTGAAGGCGAACCGACCGCCTTCCACCGGCGTGACGGCCAGCGAGGCGCCGTCCGGTCCGGTGACCGCCGCGGTGACCGTGACGCGGCCGGAGTTGTCGACCGCCTGCGCCGCAGGCGCCGTGTACGCGGCGTTCACCGTGCCTTTGCTGGGCGGCGGCGGCACGACGCGGACCATCGGTGCAACGGTGTCGTTCGCCGTGAGCTCACGGGTCGAGAGACGGTAGATGTCCTTCTCCGACAGCGGGGCTCCGTAGATGCGAGCGAGGCCGATCGATCCCTGGAAGGGGTACTCGACGCCCCCGGTCGAGGAGATGTCGCCGCCGATGACCCACGAGCGCGCCGCACCCGACGGGTTCTGGACGTTGCCGGATGCCGCGACTTGAGCCTTGAGCACGCCGTTGACGTAGATCTTGAGGGCCGCGCCGTCGTACTGTCCCACCACGTGCGCCCATTCGCCTGCGGTGAGCGCATTCGTCGCGCGGGCCACGACGTAGCTGCCGCCCAGGCGCACCCACAGCTCGGGCGTCACCTTGCCCGCCACGCTGCCGGGAAGCATCTCGAGACCCTGCCCCGACGTCTGCGTGTTGGAGATCATGTCGCGCTCGGTCGTGATCGCGGGCACCTTGGCGAGCGCCTCGATCGCGAAGCCGTCCTGGGTGAGGGCGTAGTCGGCGTCCGACCAGGCGATGCGCGAGCCCTGGGCCGAATCAGCGGTGTACGTGGCCGCTTCCTTGCCGAGGACGGGGTCGACCGCGATCGGAGCGGTCCCCTGAATGACGGCGTGCGCACGCGGAGAGAGATCGGCGACGGTGCCGCCGCCGAAGTCGATGTCGAGCAGATCGGCCGACGGGATGGGCTCGGCGAGCTGCTCGAACGTCAGCGCCGTCGGGTCGAACGGCTGGCCCGGTGTGGTGCCGCCTTCACCCGCGGTGAAGCGCGCGGTGAGCGCCGCGCCCTCTTTGCCCCAGGTGTTCACGGGGGTGACACGCACCTCGTACTCGCGGCCCGCGGTCAGGCCCCAGACCTCGTGATTGCGGCTGGCGGGCAGGGGCAGATTGTAGAAGCCCGACCACTGCAGGAATGTGTTGACGGTCGCGCCGGTGGCGACATCCACCGTCGTGTAGCGGTACTTGTGCACGATGTCCTGCACGGCGTTGGGTGCGGGAACGGCCTGCGGGAAAGTCACCATCGCCTTGTCGCTCGCGATGCCCGTCACCGCGACCGCAGAGCCGGCCGGCCACACCGGCGCGGAGGTCTGGCTCGCGCGATGGGTGTTGTTGAGGGGGAAGCGCTCGTCGTACGACAGGCTCGTGTCGATCGCGTCGGCGACGTCCCACGTCCACGTCTGATCGATCCACTGATCGGCCAGCAGGTCGTAGTTCTTGATGGTGACCTCGGATCCGCGCACTTCGACGATGGCCGTCTGGCGGCTGTTGCCCGCGTCATCCGGGGTGCTGTCGTTGCCGCGGCTCGTGGGGCTGGTGTTCACCACGCCAGACTCGAACTCGAAGTACGCCAGCGGCGGCGCGTTCACCGTCGTGAAGCCCTGGGTGGCGCCGGTGCCGGATCGTCCCTCCTGCCCCTGCCAGATCGACGACGAGATGTTCTGCGGCGTGTGGATGTGACCGCCCCACACGACCGCCTGCGGGAAGCCGTCGAAAACCGAGGTGAGCTGCGAGCCGCACTGGCCGTTGGTCAGGCCCGAGCCGTACCACTCGTTGGACACGTAGTGGGTGCACTTCAGCGGGTGATGCACGAGGACGAACACCGGCTTCGTCGGATCCTCGGCCGTGGCGAGGGCCAGGCGCTGCTGCACCCACGCGGCCGCGTAGGCGTAGTTGCCCGAGCTCGCGACCGACGGCCGGCCCGTCGCGGTGTCGAGCGTGCCCGAACCCGGGCTCACGGTGATGAAGTGGTAGCCGTTGATGACGTAGTCCGCATTCGGCGCCTGGCCGCCGGTCGAGTTGGTGAAGAGGTCGTACGAGCCGAGCGAACTCACATCGTGATTGCCGAGCGCGGCGACGAGCTGGATGCCGTAGCCGGCCTTCGAGTCGATCGTGTCCTTGAGTCCCTGGAACTCCGACGCGGTGGCGCTGTTGGTGAGATCGCCGACGAAGAGCGTGGCGTCGACGCCCTGCGCGTCCCAGAAGTCGTAGGCCTCGCCCAGTTCGCTCCAGCTGTCATGGATGTCGCCGATCGCCGCGAACGTGACATCGGCGTCGGCGTCGGCGTCGGCCGACGTCTGCGGGTCGGTGGCAAGAGCACCGGCCTCGGTCGCCGGCCCCGCCTCGGGCTCAGCCTCAGCCTCTGCGGCCGGGGGCATGCTGCCGTCGCCCACCGTGATGGTGAAAGGCTCGCGAGCGATGTGTCCCGCCTCGTCCACCGCGGAATAGGAGAGCGTGTACGTGCCGTCCAGCGACGGGATGAAGCTGTACGTGCCGTCGCCGTTGGGCGTGATAGCGGATTCGATGTCGTCCGGTCCGCCGACCGTGACGACCACCTCGGCGTCGGCGCCGGTGTCGTCGAGAGCTTCGGCGCCGGGCACGGTGAGAAGCTCGCCGAGCGTCGCCGTCGCCGGAACGTCGCCGGCGACCTCGACGAGGGGTGCCACCGTGTCGAGCGACGTGAGGCTCAGCCTCGACAGCCGGTAGACGTCCAGCTCGGAGAGCGACCGGCTGTAGATCGCCGTGCTCTTGAGGCGCCCGCCGAACGTGCTGCTGACTGCGCCGTCCGCGGTGACGTCGCCTCCGATGACCACGGAGTGCGCACCGTCGGCGCTCGGCGTGACGTCGAACGAGGCGGTGTCCACGGCCGCTGCGAGCGCGCCGTCCACGTAGAGACCGGACCGCGATCCGTCGAAGAAGCCGACGACGTGGTACCAACGGCCGTACTCGAGATCCGCGGCGGGCCCACCGGCCGTCGCCAGCTGGAGCGTGTACCCGGCATCGTCCGCGGCGTGCGCGTCGAGGCCGATTCCGCCCTCCTCCTGGCCGCTCACAACGGCGACCACGTCGGAGCCGGCAATCGGCGTATCGATGCGGAAGGTGGCCTCGACCGCGAAGTCGTCGGCGAGAGCGGCGTAGTCCGCGTCGGACCACAGCGGGGTCTGCCACGCCGACTGCGCTCCGGCAGCGCCCACCGCGACCTGAGAACCGACCTCCTCGTCGTCGGCGACGGTCGCCGCCGCCCCGGCCGTGAGTGCCCGCGCCCGCGGCGAGCGGTCGACGGCCGTGCCGTCCGCGAACTCGACATCGAGCAGGTCGGCAGCCGGAAGCGGCTCCCGCAGCTGCTCGAGCGTGAGCGATTCCGGGTCGACGGCGGCCTGGGCGGGCACCGTCATCCCGGAAGCGAGCACGGCGGCGGTCGCGACGGTGGCGACGACCCGCGCCATCCAGGGATGGATGTGCGAGCGGTGGGAAGCGGGTGAGTTCGACACGGCGGCGTCCTTCGAGAGTCCGGAAGCGGAACAACGCCACGTAACGGGCCCCAGGTGTCGGCGAGGTGAACGGCCTCGGACAATCCGGCGGACTCACGCCCCGATGCGACGATCTCGCCGACCCACTGCGCACAGTGGGTCGAACAGGCACCGCCTCAGAGGCCGGGCGCGGTGCGCGGCTGCTCCGCCACGCCGGCCGCCTGGGCCTCGAAGGCGATCGTGTGGGGTACGTAGCGGTCTTCGCCGAACTCGATGGGCCGCCCGTTGGAACCGAACGTCTCGCGCTGCACCTGCAGGAGCGGACTCGACCGGCGTACGCGGAGCAGACGTGCGTCCTCGCTCGACGCCGCCACGGCCTCGATGCGGTGGTTCCCGAACGCGACCGCGATACCGCCGTCCGCGAGTGCACGCGTCGTGGAGACCACGTCGTCCGGCAGCGTCTCGATGAGTCCGGTGACCCACGGTGCCCACGTGGAGCGCTCCACCATCACCGGCCGCCCGTCGAGCGTGCGGATGCGGGTGAAATGGAGCACCTCCACTCCCGTGCCGATGTCGAGCATCCGCGCTTCGCGGGCCGTCGCACGCCGCCATCGACGCGAGAAGATCATGCCGCCGGGACTGCGGCCGCGGCTCGTCGCCCATTGCGTGAACGACCGCATCCGGTCGAAGCCCTGGGTCTGTCCAGGCTGGACGAACCAGCCGGTGCCCGGGCGCGACTCGATGAGTCCTCGGCGCGAGAGCAGGGCGAGCGCCGTGCGCACCGACGTGCGGGAGACGCCGTAGTGCGCCGCGAGCTCGAGCTCGCTGGGCAGACGCGTCCCCACCGGGTAGTCGCCCGCGACGATGCGCGAGCGCAGGTCATCGAACGTATCGCGGTCGCCCGCCGTGCCGGTCGTCCGTTTCGAGGGGCTCCGGTCTCCCTCGAGCCTCTCCGGCGGTTCCTGCTGCACGCGCGCGACGCTACCACTGCGCCCTCATGCGGTGCTCGCAGCCTGCCCCCGCGCAGCCTGCCGCACCCCGGAGACTCAGTCGCCGATCGTGTCCATGAGGATCCGCGCGTCATCGTCGACCCAGTCCAGGGACTTCGACACGGCTTTGCGCCACTGCCGGAACCGTCGCTCGCGCTCGTCCTCCGGCATCCGCGGTTCGAAGCGCACGTCCTCCTGCCAGTGGGTCCGCAGCTCGTCGAGGCCGCTCCACACGCCCGTCGCGAGCCCGGCCGCGTAGGCCGCGCCGAGGGCGGTCGTCTCCACGACCTTCGGACGCACGACGGGGATGCCGAGGATGTCGGCCTGGAACTGCATGAGCAGGTCGTCGCGCGTCATGCCGCCGTCGACGCGCAGCTCCTCGAGCGTGCGGCCGGTGTCGCCGACGACCGCCTCGATGACGTCGCGGGTCTGGAACGCCGTGGATTCGAGGGCGGCGCGCGCGATGTGCGCCTTGTTCACGTACCGCGTGAGGCCGACCAGCGCGCCGCGCGCGTCCGGCCGCCAGTACGGGGCGAACAGCCCCGAGAACGCGGGCACGAAGTAGGCGCCGCCGTTGTCGTCGACCGTCGCGGCCAGCGTCTCGACGTCTTCCGAGCGCTGGATGATGCCGAGGTTGTCGCGCAGCCACTGGACGAGCGACCCGGTCACCGCGATCGAGCCCTCGAGCGCGTACCGCGCGGGCTCGTCGCCGATCCGGTAGCCGACCGTGGTGATGAGGCCGCTGCGCGAGCGCACGATCTCGGTCCCGGTGTTCACGAGGAGGAAGTTGCCGGTGCCGTACGTGTTCTTCGACTCGCCCGCGTCGAACGCCGCCTGCCCGAACGTCGCCGCCTGCTGGTCACCGAGGATGCCCGCGATCGGCACGCCGTCGAGCACCGACGGCAGCTGCGAGTGCCCGACGACGTCGGACGAGGAACGGATGCCGGGCATCATCGCCCGCGGGATGCGCCAGGTCGACAGGAGCTCGTCGGACCAGTCGAGCGTGCGCAGGTCCATCAGGAGCGTGCGCGATGCGTTCGTGACGTCGGTGACGTGGATCCCGCCGCGGGCGCCGCCCGTGAGGTTCCACACCACCCAGGTGTCGGGTGTGCCGAACAGCAGGTCACCGGCCTCGGCCGCCGCGCGCGCACCGGGGACGTGGTCGAGGATCCATTCGACCTTCGACGCCGAGAAGTACGTCGCCAGCGGCAATCCCGTCGTGTCCGCGAACCGGTCGGGGCCGCCGACCTTGGTCATCTCATCGATGCGCGGCTGAGTGCGCGTGTCCTGCCAGACGAGCGCGTTGTGCACGGGCCGGCCGGTGCGCTTCTCCCACACGATCGCCGTCTCGCGCTGGTTGGTGACGCCGATGCCGGCGACGTCGGCCGCGCTGATCCCGGCGCGCGACAGACATGAGGCGATCACCCATTCGGTGTTCGTCCAGATCTCCACAGGGTCGTGCTCCACCTGCCCCGCGCGGGGGAAGATCTGCTCGTGCTCGCGCTGAGAGACGGCGACGACGGCGCCTGCGGCATCGAAGAGGATCGCGCGGGTGGATGTCGTGCCCTGATCGATGGACAGCACGTGGTCGGGCACCGTCGTCTCCTTCCTCAGCGGGCGGCAGCGCCTGCGGTGGTCGCGCGCGGGGCGCGGGTGCGGTCAGGCTATCGCGCGGACGCCGGGGACCACGCGGGGTCCGCGGCGTGGACCCGGTCGAGGGCACGGACGACCTCCGCCGCCGCCCGGCCGGCATCCCAGCCGAGCACCGGCGCGATCGCGTCGGCCACCTCGGCGAGCGCCTCGGCCGTCGCCGCGCCGATGAAGGCGATGCTGGTGCGCCGCAGCAGGATGTCGTCGAGATGGACCACATCCTCGGTCGCCGCGAGGTGGCGCAGCTCCCCCGAGCTGTAGTCGGGCAGGAACCGCAGCGATGCGTCATCGGGATCGGCGGCGACGGCATCGACCACCGCCTCCGCCACCGTGCCGTAGCGGTCGAGCAGCGTCGCGACGCGCGCAGTCGGCACGTCGATGGCGTGCGCCGCGATCCACTGCTGGCGTGCGCGTTCGGTCGTGGGATAGCCGCGGCCCCCGCCGATCGGCATACCTCTGGTCGAGCGGCGGCGCGGCATCGCCAGCAGCGCGAGGACGCGGTCGGCCAGGTGCTCGGCCGAGGACCGGAACGTCGTCCACTTGCCTCCGACGAGGCTCAGCACCGTCGCGCTCGTGCGGCGAGAAGCCGACGGTGACGCTGACGACCCCGACGCCGAGGCGTCGCCGTCGCCGAGCGGCGCCGACTCGACGCGGTAGTCGCGCGAGACGAAGCCCGGCGACACCTCGCCGTGGCCCGGCAGCGGCCGCACCCCGGCGAAGCGGTAGACGATCTGCGCCCGCTCCACCGGGATCGCGGGAAGCACCTGCCCGATCAGCTCGATGAAGTAGTCGACCTCGGCCTCAGTGCAGACGATCGGCTGCGCCATGTCGTGCTCGAGGTCGGTCGTGCCGACGAGCACGCGCCCCTTGAGGGGGTAGATGAGCACGATGCGCCCGTCTTCGTTCTCGAAGAACAGCTCTCTCCCGCCCGTCGCCGCGAGCAGCTCCGGGTGGTCGAGCACGATGTGGGATCCCTTCGTGCCGCCCATGTAGCGGGTGGGGTCCCCCAGTGCGAGATTGGTCTCATCCGTCCACGGGCCGCTGGCGTTGACGATGACGGATGCCGCGAACCGCGTCTTCTCGCCGGTGACGGCGTCGCGCAGCACCACGCCGCCGTCCTCGACACCCACTGCTGCGGTGTAGTTCGCCGCGCGGGCGCGGGCGCCGCCGGCCGAGCGCCCGTCGCGCAGCACGTCGATGGCGAGGCGCTCGGGGTCGTGCAGCGAGGCGTCCCAGTAGGTCGCGGTGTACTTCACGTCGGGGTTCAGCTGCGGCAGCTGCGCGAGCGATCGCCGGCGTCCGTGGAACGTGTGCCGCGGCACGGTCGCCGTTCCGAACAACCCGCCGCCGCGCGAGAACGAGTCGTAGATCACGAGCCCGACCTTGATCAGCACCGCTCCGCGCCCGCGGTGCTTCCCCCCGCCGTGACGGAGGAAGCGCAGGGGCGCCGAGAGGACACCCGAGAAGATCGAGAAGATCGGGATGGTCGTCTGCAGCGGACGCACGTAGTGCGGCGCGGTCTTCAGCAGGGCGTTGCGCTCGGTGACGGCCTCCTGCACGAGGCGGAACTCGCCGTTCTCGAGATAGCGGATGCCGCCGTGGATCATGTGCGACGACGCGGCGGAGGCGCCACTGATGAAGTCGTCGCGCTCGACGAGGGCGACATCGACGCCCTGCAGTGCGAGATCGCGGAAGGTGGCGAGTCCGTTGATGCCGCCGCCGATGATCAGCACGTCGGCATACGGACGCGCCTTCAGCTCTTCGAATGCCCGCATCGGACCCACCGTGCTCATCGCCTCACCATCCCCTCCCAGGCTACGTCCGCGCAGGGACATCGGGACGCGCGACACCGGTCGTATGCGCGCTCCGGCACTTCATGCGCAGACATGGAATGTCTGGGCGGATGCCGCGTTGACTACAATCGAGAGCATCAACGTGCTCCGGGGTCGGTGAGAATCCGAACCGGCGGTGACAGTCCGCGAGCCAAGGCTTCAGCATCCGTTTCGGATGACGCCCTGGCCGATCCGGTGGAATTCCGGAACCGACGGTGATGCGACGTGGTTCCTTCGGGAGCGTGGTCGCTAGTCCGGATGGGAGGCAGCACACAGCGACGCCGCGCGCGTCGCCGCTTCCCCTGCCCCCGGAGCCTCGAGATCACGAGACGAGGGGCGGATGGCCGGCACGGCGGAACAGGACGCGATGCGTCGGGCGCTCGCGAACGCGCTGCGCGGTCCGCGCGGTATCAACCCGCAGGTGGGCGCTGTGCTGCTCACGCCCGACGGCGAGATCATCGCCGAGGGCTGGCACCGGGGCGCCGGCACGCCGCATGCCGAGGTCGACGCGCTGTCGCAGCTCGCCCCGGGCGCGGCGCGCGGGGCGACGGCGATCGTGACCCTCGAGCCCTGCAACCACACCGGCCGCACCGGTCCCTGCTCCGAGGCCCTCATCGCAGCCGGAGTGACGCGGGTCGTCTACGCCATCGCCGATCCGGGCGATCACTCCTCGGGTGGCGGCGGTCGGCTGCGCGCCGCGGGCGTCGACGTCGAGGCGGGAGTCCTGGCCGAAGAGGCGACGGCGCTCCTCGATTCGTGGCTCACCGTCCAGCGGCTCGGACGCCCCCACGTCACCGTCAAGTGGGCCCAGAGCCTCGACGGCCGGGCCGCGGCCTCCGACGGCACCAGTCAGTGGATCACCGGACCGGCGGCGCGCTCCGACGTGCACCGTCGGCGCGCCCAGAGCGATGCGATCATCGCGGGGACCGGCACGGTACTGGCCGACGACCCCGCACTCACCGCGCGGGACGACGACGGATCCCTGCTGCCCCACCAGCCGGTGCCCGTCGTCGTCGGCACCCGGGCGGTCCCCGCCGGCGCGGCGCTGCGCCGCCACCCGCACGCGTTCCTCCAGTACCCGGGCGACCCCGCGTCAGGCGGCCTGGCCGCCGCACTCGAAGACCTGCGCAGACGCGGCGTGCAGCGGGTGTTCGTCGAAGGCGGCCCGACCGTCGCGGCCTCGTTCCTGCGCGAGCGACTCGCCGACGAGCTGCTCGTCTACGTCGCGCCCGTTCTGCTGGGCGGCGAGCGACTCGCGCTGCACGACATCGGCGTCACGACCATCGGCGAAGCGCAGCGCCTGGCCGTGGCATCCGTCACCCCACTCGGCGACGATCTGCTGTTCGTCGCCCATCCCACGCCCGATCTCGCCGGCGCAGGCGCGCCGCGCGCAGAGCGCCGGCGCGTGGGCACCCCGTCGTCGGAAGGAGACGAGTGATGTTCACCGGAATCATCGAAGAGATCGGCGAGGTCACCGCCGTGGACCCGTCGGGCGACGGCGTGCGCCTGACGGTACGCGGACCGAAGTCGGTGTCGGATGCCGGACACGGCGACTCCATCTCGGTCAGCGGCGTGTGCCTCACCGTCGTCGGGCAGGGGGACGACTGGTTCACCGCAGACGTGATGAAGCAGACGCTCGACATGTCGACGCTCGACGGCGTCGCCCCCGGCCGCGTCGTGAACCTGGAGCGCGCGATGGCCGCCCACGGCCGCCTCGGCGGGCACATCGTGCAGGGCCACATCGACGGCACCGGCGAAGTGCTCGACGTGCGTCCCGGCGCTGAGTGGCAGGTGCTGCGCATCTCGCTTCCGGCGGAGCTGGCGCCGCTCGTCGTCGACAAGGGATCGATCGCCGTCGACGGCGTCTCGCTCACGGTCAGCGATGCGAGCCCCGCCCCTTCGACAGGATCCGGGACCCTGGCGCAGGCATGGTTCGAGGTGTCGCTCATCCCCGAGACCCTCGCCGCCACCACCCTCGGCGCTCGTGCGCCCGGCGACCGCGTCAACCTCGAGACCGACATCCTCGCGCGCCACGTGCAGCGCCTGCTGTCGTTCCCGGCCGCCATGCCCGCGGCTGGCTCCGCCGACACCGCATTCCCCGCGGACGCGTCCGCACCGACGGAAGGAGGCTCGGAATGAGCCTTTCCACGATCCCCGAGGCCCTCGAGGCGCTGCGCGCCGGACGGCCGGTCATCGTCGCCGACGATGAGAACCGCGAGAACGAGGGCGACGTCATCCTGTCGGCTCAGCTCGCAAGTCCCGAGTGGGTCGCGTGGACGGTGCGCTGGACGAGCGGGTTCCTGTGCGCCCCCATGCCCTCGGACTGGGCTGACCGCCTGGATCTGCCGCCGATGGTCGAGAACAACGAAGACGCGCGGGGCACCGCCTACACGGTCAGCGTCGACGCGGCGGACAAGGTCTCGACCGGCATCAGCGCCACCGACCGTGCGCACACGCTCAACGTGCTCGCCGATCCCGAGTCGAAGCCCACGAGCGTGATCCGTCCCGGCCACATCCTGCCGCTGCGCGCCGTCGACGGTGGCGTGCGCGAGCGCGCCGGCCACACCGAGGCCGCCGTCGAGCTCATGAAGCTCGCCGGACTCGCGCCGGTCGGCGTGATCGGAGAGGTCGTCGCCGACGACGGCAGCATGATGCGGCTGCCGGGGCTCCAGGAGCTGGGCGCCGAGTACGACATCCCGGTCATCACGATCGAGCTGCTCACCGCCTACCTGGACGAGCACGACCCCTGCGACCCCGCGACCCGCAACGCCCACAAGCGTCGCGTGAGCCTGCGTGCCGAGGCGAACGTGCCCACCTCGCACGGCGCCTTCCGGTTCCTGGCGTACAAGGACCGCGTCACGGGCACCGACCACATCGCGGTCGTGTCGGGCGAGCTGGGCGACGCGCCGCTGGTGCGGGTGCACTCCGAGTGCCTGACCGGCGAGGCCTTCGGCTCCCTCAAGTGCGAGTGCGGTCCGCAGCTGGAGGCGGCGCTCGACGCGATCGAGCAGGACGGCGGCGTCGTCATCTATATGCGCGGTCATGAGGGCCGCGGCATCGGGCTCATCAACAAGCTGCGCGCGTACTCCCTGCAGGAGCGCGGACTCGACACCGTGGACGCCAACCTCGCGCTCGGCCTTCCCGCCGACGCTCGGGACTATGCGGCGGCCGCCGGCATCCTGTCGGATCTCGGCATCGAGCGGGTGCGCCTGCTGACCAACAACACCGACAAGGTGAAGCAGCTGCGCGAACTCGGCCTCGACATCGTCGAGCAGGTGCCCCTGCTGGTCGGCGTCGGCCCGAACAACCACCAGTACCTGGCGACGAAGCGTGACCGCATGGGTCACATCATCGCGGAGGCCGACCTCGCCGACGCGATCGCCCACATGCACGAGGGAGCAGAACGATGAGCGGCAAGGGCTCACCCCAGGCCACCGGCACCGTCGACGGCACGGGACTCGACGTCGTCGTGGTCGCGGGGACGTGGCACGAGACCATCACCGACGGCCTCATCGCCGGTGCCGAACGCGCCGTGAAGGCCGCGGGCGCCTCGCACCGCATCGTGCGGGTGCCCGGATCCTTCGAGCTGCCCGTCGTCGCGAAGGCGGCGCTGGATGCCGGCGCCGACGCGGTGGTGGCGCTGGGCGTCATCATCCGCGGCGGCACGCCCCACTTCGAGTTCGTCTCGAACGCGGCCACCGACGGCCTCACGCGGGTGGCGCTGGACACCGGCAAGCCCGTCGGCTTCGGCGTGCTGACGCTGGACGACGAGGAGCAGGGCATCGCGCGCGCGGGCCTTCCCGGGTCGATCGAAGACAAGGGTCACGAAGCAGCGGATGCCGCGATCCGCACCGCCGTCGTGCTGCGGGAGCTTCGCGGCTGACGCTCGTCGGTCGTTGAGCGAGCGAAGCGAGACGAAACGCCTCGGACGTTTCGTCTCGCTCGTTCCTCGCTCGCTCAACGACCCGGGCCCCTGGTGATCGGCGAACCTTCAGCTAGACTGATGGCATGGAAACCCTCCGTCACGTCGTCGTGCTCATTCACCTGGTCGGCTTCGCCGTGCTCTTCGGCGCCTGGGTGGTGGAGGCGGTGAACGGCAAGCGGCGCTTCACCCGCGTGATGGACTGGGGTCTCGCCCTCGCCGCGGTCGCCGGACTCATCCTCGCCGCGCCGTGGGGCATCGAGTACGACCTCAACTACGTCAAACTCGGCGTGAAGCTCGTCATCCTGCTCATCATCGGCGCGCTCCTCGGCATCGGCCGGGGCCGCCAGCGCAAGACCGGAGCGCTCCCGCCGGCGATGTTCTGGGCGGTCGGCGTGCTGACCCTCACGAACGCCGCCATCGCAGTCATCTGGCGCTGACACCACCCCGCAGAAGTGCGAGCGGATGCCGCGGCTCTGAGCCGCGGCATCCGCTTTCCGCATCCGGAGCCGCGGCCGATTCGCCGGAGTAGACTCGATGCTCGTGCCGGGCGACAACGCCCGCGCCCACGGTGATCCAGTGCAGTGCCGCCTGACGCGTCACCCTGCGCCACGCGGACGCCCACCGCCGCATCCCACCAGGATGTCCCGCTCCGCGCATGCCCAGGTGAAAATTGACCTCCTCCCCGACCACGGCCGCCACCCCCGCGGCCCCCGCCAATCCCCGTTCCCGCGTCATCCTGGCCAGCCTCGTCGGCACGACGATCGAGTTCTACGACTTCTACGTCTACGCGACCGCCGCCGTCCTGGTCTTCCCCATCCTGTTCTTCCCCACCGGCAACGACACCACGTCGCTGCTGCTGTCGTTCAGCGTGTTCGGTGCCGCGATGGTCGCCCGTCCGCTGGGCGCGATCGTCTTCGGCCACTTCGGCGATCGCTTCGGCCGCAAGGCGACGCTGGTCGCCTCGCTCCTCACGATGGGCATCGCGACCTTCCTCATCGGGTGCCTTCCGACCTACAACGAGATCGGCGTGTGGGCGGCCGTGCTGCTGCTCGTGCTGCGCCTCGCGCAGGGCTTCGCACTCGGCGGCGAGTGGTCGGGTGCGGCACTCGTCGCGACCGAGAACGCCCCGAAGGGCAAGCGCGCCTGGTACGGCACGTTCCCCCAGCTCGGTGCGCCGCTCGGCTTCATCATCGCGAACTCGGTGTTCCTCGCCATCAACTACCTGCTCCCCCACCCCGACGGTGCCGGGCAGCGGTCGGAGGAGTTCCTCGCGTGGGGCTGGCGCGTGCCGTTCCTGTTCTCGGCCGTCATGGTCATCATCGGCCTGTGGGTGCGACTGCGCCTGGTCGAGTCCGAGACCTTCGTGAAGGCCGAGGAGAAGGGCGCGATCCGCAAGTTCCCGCTCGCGACCGTTCTGCGCCACCACTGGTGGCACCTGATCCTCGGCACGTTCATCATGCTGGCGACGTACGTGCTGTTCTACCTGATGACGAACTTCACGCTGTCCTACGGCACCAAGGCCGCCGACCTCGAGACCGCTTCGGCCGCCGCGCAGGCCGCCGCAGAAGCCGCGGGCAACCCGTTCGACGCCACCGCCTTCGCCGCGCAGTTCTACCCGGGCCTCGGCTTCGGCTACACCGACTTCGTGGTGATGCAGATCATCGGCGTCGTGTTCTTCGG
Organism: Microbacterium sp. B35-04; assembly: GCF_010634885.1. Lineage (NCBI taxonomy): Bacteria > Bacillati > Actinomycetota > Actinomycetes > Micrococcales > Microbacteriaceae > Microbacterium > Microbacterium sp. B35-04. The sequence continues at coordinate 23,691 of NZ_MWLP01000058.1, forward strand.
CATCTTCACGCTGCTGTCGGGACCGATCGCCGACGCGATCGGACGCCGACGCCTGCTGCTGTGGGTGACCGGACTCATCATCGTGTTCGGTCTCACGTTCAACATCTTCCTGCTGCCGCAGGTCGACCCGAAGTTCACCGGCGCACTCGTGCAGGCGTTCCTCGTGTTCGGTTTCATGCTGATGGGCTCGACCTTCGGCCCGATGGGCGCGGTGCTCCCGGAGCTCTTCCCGACGAACGTGCGGTACTCCGGCTCGGCGATCTCGTACAACGTGTCGTCGATCCTCGGCGCCGCGCTCGCGCCGATCGTCGCGGTGTGGCTGTGGGCCTCCGCCGGCGGAAGCCCCGTGCTGGTGGGCCTCTACCTCTCGGCGATGAGCGTGCTGACCTTCATCGCGCTGATCCTGGCGCCCGAGACGAAGGACATCGACTACGACGCCGACCTGGGGGTGGGAGCGACCGGCTCGCTCTGACCTCGGCCCTGCACGCACGACGGATGCCGCAGCCCGCGTGGGCTGCGGCATCCGTCGTCCGTGGCCGGTGTCAGTCGAGGAACAGCGCGCGCAGGCGCTTCGTCGTGAACACCAGGCCGATCGCGATCATGACGACGTAGTAGAGCACGTGCCACCACATCGCAGGAGTCAGGATGCCGGTGGTCAACCCGCGCACCAGCTCGACCCCGTGCCACAGCGGGAACGCCATGATGATGTGCTGCACCCATTCGGGGTAGATGGTGATCGGGTAGAGCGTCGCTGAGAAGAGGAACATCGGCAGCAGCACGAAGTTGATCCAGTCCATCTGCTGGAACGTCTTCATGTAGCTCGTGACCGCCATGCCGACGCTGGCGAAGCCGAAGGCGATGAGCATCACCGCCGGAAGCGCCAGGATCGCGGTCCACGCGAGGTTGAGCCCGAGGATCTGCATGATGACCATGAACCCGGTCGCGTAGAGCAGGCCGCGCAGCAGCGCGTAGAGGATCTCGCCGAGGGCGACGTCCAGCGGGCCGAGCGAGGTGGCCAGCATGCCCTCGTAGAGCTTGCCGTAGTTGAGCCGGAAGAACACGTTCCACGTCGAGTCGTAGATCGCGCCGTTCATCGCCGAGACGGCGAGGAGGGCAGGGGCGATGAAGGCCGCGTACGGCACCTCGATCCCGCTCGAGGTCTGCACGTCGCCGATGAGGGCGCCCAGACCGATCCCCATCGAGGCGAGATAGAACACCGGCTCGAAGAAGCCCGACAGCACCACGCCCCAGCTCGAGGAGCGCGCCGCGATGACCCCGCGCTGCACGACGGCTTGCGGGTTGCCCGCCCACAGCGCACGCACGCCGCCGGCGCGCCTGACCGTGGTCTCGGCTCCGGTCGCGACGCTCATGCGCCGAGCCTTCTCTGGAAGACCCGCCGACCGATCAGGTACGCACCGATCGACAGCACCAGCAGGTAGGTGATGTGGATCATGATGGCGAACGGCTCGGCCGGCATGCCGTAGGTGGCGATGCGCCCGAGCTCGGTCGCGTGCCACAGCGGCGAGACCCATCCGATCCACTGCAGCCACAGCGGCAGCGTGGCCAGCGGGTAGAAGGTGCCCGAGAACAGGAACATGGGCATGAAGATGAAGCGCTGCACCATCGCGACCTGGCCCTTGTCATCGGTGATCGACGCGGCGTACGCCATGTACGGGATGCCGAAGGCGAGCCCCGCGAGCAGGCCGATGGGGATGGTGAGCCAGCCGGTCGCGGGGTCGGGCACCGCCTGGAACAGCCAGAGGAACAGGTAGTAGGCCAGGACGACGACCACGATGCGCGCGGACGCCCCGGTCACGACGCCGCCCGCGATCTGGCCCGGCGACAGCCCGGTGGCGCTGAAGCCGAAGAAGTACCGGCGCCACTTGAACCCGGCGATCACCGGGTACGAGAACTCCTCGGACGCCACCGAGATCGCCGCGGTCATGAGCAGGGCGGGCGCCACGAAGACGAGGTAAGACACCTCGACGCCGTTCTGCACGATGGGCGCGTCGATGAGCGCGGCGAGGCCGACGGCGAGACCCAGCAGGTACAGGATCGGCTGCCCGAGGGCGCCGACCACGATGGTCCAGCCGTACGCGCGCATCGCCCGCACCATGTGCTCGGTGACGTAGAACGTGCCGAACGCACGGGGCTTGCGGCCCCACTGCATCGCCTCGGCGCGCAGCTCGTCGAGCGACAGCTGCGTGACGGTCGCCGATGCCTGCCCGCCGGACCCACCGGGGCCGCCGGACGCACCGGGAAGCGGCATCCTTGACTCGACCGGCTCCCCCGAGGGGTGAGCGTCTTCCGGAACCGCGGTCATTCGATCAGCGACCTTCCGGTGAGGCGCAGGAACACGTCCTCGAGGCTGGAGCGGCGCACGAGCGACGTGATCGGGGTGAGGCCGCGCTGAGTCACGGCTTCGAGCACTGCCTCACCGTCGCGGGCGTAGACCAGGATGCGGTCGGGCAGCACCTCGACGCGCTCGCCGATGCCCTCGAGCTGCGGCGCCACCTGCTCGTTGCGATCCGAGCCGAACCGCACCTCGAGCACCTCGCGGCTGGAGTGCTCCCGGATGAGGGACGCAGGCGTGCCCTCGGCCATGATGCGGCCCTTGTCGACGACGATGAGCCGGTCGCACAACTGCTCGGCCTCGTCCATGTAATGCGTCGTGAGCACGAGCGTCGTGCCGCGCTCCTTGAGGCGGAACAGGCGGTCCCACAGCACGTGGCGCGCCTGCGGGTCGAGGCCCGTGGTCGGCTCGTCGAGCAGCAGGATGCGCGGGTCGTTGATCAGCCCGCGCGCGATCGTGAGGCGCCGCTTCATGCCGCCCGAGAGCTGCTCGACCTTGCTCTTCGCCTTGTCTTCGAGCTGGGCGAACGCCAGCAGCTCGTCGGCTTTCTGGTGGCACACCTTGCCGGGAAGGCCGAAGTAGCGCCCGTAGATGTAGAGGTTCTCGCGCGCGTTGAGCTCGCCGTCGAGGTTGTCCTGCTGCGGCACCACCCCGAGGCGCGAACGGATCTCGGGCCCGTACCGGTCGGGGTCGAGTCCGAGGATGGACAGCTCACCGCTGGTGCGGGTCGAGACGGCGCCGACCATCTTCATGGTCGTGGACTTGCCGGCGCCGTTCGGACCGAGCAGGCCGAACGACTCGCCGGGCGCCACTTCGAACGACAGCCCGTCGACGGCGAGGAAGTCGGGCTTCCCCTTGACCTTGTAGGCCTTGACGAGGTTCTCGGCGGTGATGACGGGCGCAGGCACCGGACCACCCTAACGCCCGGTCCCGACATGGCGCAGGATCCCGCCTCACGGGCCGCGAGACTTCGCATATGTCACCGAATCGGCCCTGCAGCGCGACATTTGCGAATGTCTCGCGGCCCACGTCGAGCGCCGGCAAACGTCAACGTGAGTTGACGAGGTGAGAGCCGTCAACTAAGGTTGACGACGGATGCCGCGACCCGCGGCATCCGCCCACCATGAGAGGCGACGCGATGAGCGGAGACGACCTGCGCACCCTGATCGGCGCCGCGGACGCACGCGAACCGCTTGCCGAGCTCCACCGTCTCGCCGAGGTGCGCCGCGAGCTCGCGCGCGCCGAAGAGGTGCAGGTGCGGAAGGCCCGCAACCTCGGCTTCTCGTGGCAGGCGATCGCGAGCGCCCTGGGCGTGAGCAGACAGGCCGTCCACAAGAAGTACGGTCGAAGGTAAGCCCTTTTCACGAACGAGGTACACCCATGCCCTCCGCCGAACTCGACGAAGCCCCCGCCGCCGCACCACCTGCGGCGTCCCCCCCTCGCGCCCCGCGCGGCCGCGGGCGTCGCGGCAAGCCCGACGAGGGTCCGCGCGCCAGCTTCGGGCAGCTGCTGCCGTACCTCTTCGAGCACAAGCGCACGCTCGCGGTGGTGGTCGTGCTCAGCATCCTGAGCGCGGCTACGTCGCTGGTGCAGCCGCTGCTCGTCGGCGAGGTCATCACGCGGGTGCAGGAGAACCTCGATCTCGGCCTGCTGATCTGGGCGCTCGTCGGGTTCGTGCTGCTCTCGTCGCTCATCTCGGGCTGGCAGCACTACCTGCTGCAGCGCACGGGCACCGCCGTCGTGTATTCCAGCCGACGCCGGCTCATCGCCCGCATCCTGCATCTCCCGATCAGCGAGTTCGACGCGCGTCGCACCGGCGACATCGTGTCGCGGGTCGGCAGCGACACCACCCTCCTCTACGCCGCGCTCACCCAGGGCCTCGCAGACTCCATCGGCAACGCGCTGCTGTTCGCCGGCGCTCTGGTGATGATGGCGCTCATCGATCCGGTGCTGCTGGGCATCATCGTGCTCGTGATCGGCATCTCGGTGCTCGGAGTCGTGACCCTGAGCGGCCGCATCCGCACCGCGTCCACTGAGCAGCAGGAGAAGGTGGGCGCACTCGCCTCGGGCGTCGAGCGCGCGGTGGGGTCGATCCGCACCGTGCGCGCGTCCGGTGCGACGGAGCGCGAGGTCGAGTCGGTCACCGCGCAGGCGACGGATGCCTACACCGTGGGCGTCCGCATCGCCAAGGTGTCGGCGCTCGTCGTGCCGATCGCCGGCATCGCGCTGCAGGTCTCGCTGCTCGTCGTGATCGGCCTCGGCGGCTTCCGTGTCGCGACCGGGGCGCTCTCGATCGCGAGCCTCGTGACCTTCATCATGTTCCTGTTCATGCTCATCGCGCCGCTCGGGTCGTTCTTCGGCGCGATCACCTCGGTGAGTCAGGCGCTCGGCGCCCTGGGCCGCATCCAGGAGGTGCTCGACCTTCCGACCGAGTCGCAGGACGACGCCGCCGTCGCCGCGCGGGTCGCCGCTGTGTCGGCCCTTGGACAGGCTCAGCGACCGGCAGGCGCCGCCACGGCGGCGATCGAGTTCCGCGATGTGCGGTTCCGGTACCCCGAGAACGTCGTCGAGGCGCGTCGCAAGGCCAAGTCCGAGGCGCGCGCGGTGCTCGAGAGCGCCCACGTCGACACCTCCGCCATCGTCGTCAGCGACGCCGGTGCGACGGCGGACGGCGACGGACGGACGGATGCCGCGGCATCCGTCTCCGCCGATGCCGGCGTGCTGCGGGGCGTGTCGTTCTCGGTGCCGCGCGGCGCGCGCGTCGCGCTCGTCGGCCCCTCGGGCGCCGGAAAGAGCACCACCCTGGCGCTCATCGAGCGCTTCTACGATCCGACGGGCGGAGCGATCCTGCTGGACGGCACCGACGTGCGGGCGTTCGACCGCGACGCGCTGCGCGCGCAGCTCGGCTATGTCGAGCAGGACGCCCCGACGCTGGCCGGCACGATCGGCGACAATCTGCGTCTGGCGTCGCCCGAGGCATCCGACTCCGAGTGCGAGGCGGTGCTGCGCGCCGTGAATCTCGGCGACGTCCTCGACCGCAACCCGCTCGGCGTGGATGCGCCCGTCGGGGAGGCCGGCGTCATGCTCTCGGGCGGCGAGCGCCAGCGCCTCGCGATCGCGCGGGCCCTGCTGGCCGCTCCCCCCATCCTGCTGCTCGACGAGTCGACCTCGTCGCTCGACGGGCTCAACGAGCAGCGCATGCGCGAGGCGATCGACGCGGTCGCCGCCGGCCGCACGCTCATCGTGATCGCGCATCGCCTCTCGACCGTCGTCGACAGCGACCACATCGTCGTGATGGATCACGGCCAGGTCGTGGGGCAGGGCACGCATTCGGAGCTCGTGCAGACCACGCCGCTCTATCGCGACCTCGCGAAGCACCAGCTGCTGGTCTGAGAGGCAGACGGATGAAGGATGCCCCGGCCCCGCACAGGTGGGGCCGGGGCATCCGGTGCGACCGGTCGGTGTGAAGAAACCGCGGGTCGTGCAGGCGCCCGCCCGTTCTGCCAAGAAGACGAAGCGAGCGCCGGTCTGGGATCAGGCGCGCTGCAGGCGGTAGCGCAGGGCGGCGAGCTCGGCCCACAGCGGGGCCGGAACGCGTCCCTCGAAGGTGCGGTAGAACTCCTCGGTGAGGTCGGCCTCCTGCAGCCACAGCTGCGGGTCGACCGCGAACAGCTCGTCGAGGTCGTCCTGCGAGACGTCCAGGTCCGAGATGTCGAGGTCCTCCGTGCGCGGCAGGCGGCCGATCGGGCTCTCGACGGCGCCGACCTCGCCCTCGATGCGGCGGATGATCCAGTCGATCACGCGCGAGTTGTCGCCGAAGCCGGGCCACAGGAAGCGCCCGTCCGAGCCCTTGCGGAACCAGTTCACCTGGAAGACCCGGGGCGCACGATCGAACCGCAGCTTCTGCCCGACCTTGAGCCAGTGGGCGAAGTAGTCGGCCATGTTGTAGCCGCAGAAGGGCAGCATCGCGAACGGGTCGCGGCGGAGCTCTCCGACGGTGCCCTCGGCGGCGGCGGTGCGCTCGGACGACACGTTCGAGCCCATGAACACGCCGTGTGTCCAGTCGGTCGCCTCGACGACGAGCGGCACGTTGGTGGCCCGCCGCCCGCCGAACAGGATGGCGTCGAGCGGCACGCCCTGCGGGGCGTCCCAGTCGTCGGCGATCTGGGGGCACTGCGCGGCGGCGACGGTGAACCGCGAGTTCGGGTGGGCGGCGGGACGACCGGATGCCGGCGTCCACGGCTTGCCCTCCCAGTCGGTGAGCTCTGCCGGCGGCTCGTCGGTGAGCCCTTCCCACCAGACATCGCCGTCGGGCCGGAGCGCGACGTTCGTGAAGATCGTGTTGCCCCAGAGCGTCTCGACCGCCGTCACGTTGGTGGAGGCGCCGGTGCCCGGCGCGACGCCGAAGAAGCCCGCCTCGGGGTTGATCGCCCACAGGCGGCCGTCCTCACCCGGACGAAGCCACGCGATGTCGTCGCCGAGGGTCTCGACGCGCCAGCCGGGAATCGTCGGGCGGAGCATCGCGAGGTTCGTCTTGCCGCACGCCGACGGGAACGCCGCGGCGAGGTGGTAGGCGCGCCCAGCGGGGTCGATCACCCGGATGAGCAGCATGTGCTCGGCCAACCACCCCTCGTTGCGGCCGATCACCGACGCGATACGCAGGGCGAAGCACTTCTTGGCGAGGATCGCGTTGCCCCCGTAACCCGATCCGTACGACCAGACCTCGAGGGTGTCGGGGAAGTGCACGATGTACTTCTCGTCGTTGCACGGCCACGCGACATCCTTCTCCCCCGGCTGCAGCGGGGCGCCGACGGAATGCACCGTCTTGACCCACGGGGCGCCGCCGGCGATCTCGCGCAGCACCTCGGTGCCCACGCGCGTCATGATGCCGATCGAGGTGACGGCGTAGGCGCTGTCGGTGACCTGAACGCCGATGTGCGACAGCGGACCGCCGACCGGGCCCATCGAGAACGGCACGACGTACATCGTGCGGCCGACCATCGACCCCTCGAACAGCGGCGTGATCGTGGCGCGGATCTCGTCGGGCGCGGCCCAGTTGTTGGTGGGGCCGGCGTCCTCTTCGCGCTCGGAGGCGATGAAGGTGCGCGCCTCGGTGCGGGCGACGTCGCTGGGGTGCGAGCGCGCGAGGTAGGAGCCGGGGCGCCACTCGGGGTTGAGCTTGATGAGCTTGCCCTCGTCGACCATCTCGCGCAGCAGCGCGTCGTTCTCGGCGCGAGAGCCCTCCACCCAGTGCACGCGCGCGGGACGGGTGAGCGCGGCGATCTCGTCGACCCAGGCGCGCAGTGCGACCATGCCCTCGCCCTGAACGGTCGGCAGTTCGCCATACGTCCGCACGGTGCCGCTGGGGGCGGCGGTGGGACGTGCGGGTCCAGAGCCTTCGGTCCGGGTGAAGATGTCGGCAAGGGCCATGGTGTCGCTCCTCGTTGATTCGACCGTCAGATGGTTTCGACGATGCAGATTCGTGCTCTTCCTCTACTTTCGACCGTGATGGATGCCTCTTCCCACGAAATCCGGTGTCAAGAGTTGGGATTCTTTCGCTAGCATCAAGGAATGCCGCCGACCTCCCTGGAACTGTCGACCTTGGGCCACCGCATCCGTCATCAGCGTCTCGCCCATGGCTACACGCTGGATGAGCTGGGAGCGGTGGTCGGCGTCGCAGGGAGCCAGCTCAGCCTCATCGAGAACGGCAAGCGCGAGCCGAAGCTCTCGCTCCTGCAGGGGATCGCGACGGCGACCGGCGTGGATGTCGGCGACCTGCTGTCGACCGAGCCGCCCAATCGTCGTGCGGCGCTCGAGATCGAGCTCGAGCGCGCTCAGACCAGCTCGGTCTTCCGTCAGCTCGGCGTCCCGCCGATCAAGGTGTCGAAGGGCATGAGCGACGACACGATCGAGTCCATCCTGGGCCTGCACCGTGAGCTGCAGCGCCGAGAGCGCGAGGCGATAGCCACTCCGGAAGAGGCGCGTCGGGCCAACACAGAGTTGCGGCTCATGATGCGCGAGCGCGACAACTACCTGCCCGACATCGAGAAGCTCGCCGAGAAGCAGTTGAAGGCGGCCGGGCACGTCTCGGGCGCCCTCACGCACCGCACCGTCAGCATCATGGCCGAGAAGCTCGGCTTCGAGCTCCTCTACGTCAACGACCTGCCGCACTCGACCCGCTCGGTGACCGACCTCGAGCACGGCCGCATCTATCTGCCCCCGGCATCCATCCCCGGCGGTCACGGCCTGCGGTCGATGGCCCTGCAGGCGATGGCGCACCGCCTGCTCGGCCACAAGCGGCCCACCGACTACGCCGACTTCCTGCAGCAGCGCCTCGAGATCAACTACTACGCCGCGTGCTGCCTCATGCCCGAGACCGCGTCGGTCGCGTTCCTGCAGCAGGCGAAGAAGGACCGCAACCTCGCCGTCGAGGACTTCCGCGACGCGTTCGGCGTGACCCACGAGGCGGCGGGGATGCGGCTGACGAACCTCGCCACGCAGCATCTCGGCATCCGTCTGCACTTCCTCCGGGTCGACGGGTCCGGCGCGATCACCCGCGTGTACGAGAACGACGATCTGCCGCTGCCGATGGACGTGACCGGCGCTGTCGACGGGCAGATCGCCTGCCGCAGGTTCTCGGCGCGGGCCGCCTTCTCTGAGCAGAACCGCACCACCGAGCACTACCAGTACACCGACACCCCTGCCGGCACGTTCTGGTGCTCCACTCAGACGGGCAGCACGTCCGACGGCGAATTCTCCATCACCGTGGGCGTGCCGTTCGATGATGCGCGGTGGTTCCGCGGACGCGAGACGCAGAAGCGCGCCACCTCCACCTGCCCCGACGAGTCATGCTGCCGCCGCGTCGCCTCCGACGTCTCGGAGCGCTGGTCGGGCAAGGCCTGGCCGAGCGCGCGCGTGCACATGCAGATGTTCTCGCCACTCCCCCGCGGCGCCTTCCCCGGCGTGGACGACAACGAGGTCTACGACTTCCTCGACCGCCACGCCTGAGTACGAGCTGGGCCCCTTCGGCGGCGCACCACGATCTGCTACGTTCGCATTTGTGCGTTCGTTCGTTCGCACCGATGAGAAATGGACCGGAGCCGAACATGGTCGCAGCCGCACGCCACGACGCGATCCTGCGTGAACTAGAGCTGCGCGGGTCGCTCGAGAACGCCGGATTCGCGCGACGCCTCGGCGTCTCGGCGATGACGCTGCGCCGGGACCTGCTCGAACTCGAGCAGCGAGGCCTCGTGGTCCGCGTCCACGGCGGCGCCACCTCACCCGCGGTGGCCGCGCAGCAGGAGCGCGCAGGAGCGGATCGGGTACCGGCAGTCACTCGGCCGGTGGCGACGATCGGCATGATCGTGCCGACCGCGAACTACTACTTCCCGGAGGTCATCCGGGGCGCCAGCCAAGCGGCGCGCGAGCTCAACTGCCGGCTCGTGGTGGGTGCGACAAACTATTCGCCGGCGGAGGAGCTGCGCCAGGCCGAGCGGCTGATCGCCGGGGGCGTGGACGCGTTGATGATCACGCCGCACGACTCCATCCGGGACGAGGTCTCGCCTCTGCGCGACCTGCTGGAATCCGCGCGGATCCCGGTCGTGCTCGTCGAGCGCTCCGTCGAGGAGAGCACCGCGGGGCGGTTCGAGTGGGTGCGCTCCGACCACGTCTACGGCGCGGAGATGGCGGTGCGCCACCTCATGGATCAGGGCCACCGGCGGATCGCGCTGGCCGCCAGGCCCGCGGCGACGGTGGCGAGCCTCCACGACGGCTTCGACCGCGCGATGCGTCGGCTGAACGGTGACGGCTATGCGCTGCGCCGCGACTTGACCACCCCGCGCGTCGGCGAGAACGTGACGATCGCCGAGCTGGACGCCCTGCTCGACGACTGCATCGAGCAGGAGGTCACCGCCGCCGTGATCCTGGGTGACGCGGACTCGATGGCTCTCACCGATCTGGTCATCGAGCGAGGGCTGCGCATCCCCGACGACTTCGCGGTCGTCGCCTACGACGACGAGATCTCGGCGCTGGCCGCCGTACCCCTTACGGCTGTCGCGCCTCCGAAGCATGAGCTCGGCCATGCGGCTGTGCGGCTGTGCGTGGACCGCCTCCGTCAGCCGGAGGGCGCACCGCACACGATCGTGCGGATGACTCTGCTGCCCAGCCTCGTCGTGCGGGACTCCACCGTGCGCACGTGATGAGATGTGCGCCTTTGTGCGTTTGAGCGCATTTCGCTTGGCTGAGGCGCCGCAGCGGCGCAGGATCGGTTCGCACAGGTTTGAAGATTCAAAGGAGAACCCGATCATGTCCCTGCGTCGAACCACACTCGCCGCCGCCGCGCTGCTGAGCGCCGGCGCGCTCATCGCCGGCTGCTCGTCCACCGCCCCCGAGCCCGCGGCATCCACTCCCTCCGGCCCCGTCACCGGCGAGGTCACGTTCTGGTCGTCGCTGAGCGGCATGGCCGACGTGGCCGCGGCGTTCAACGCGAGCCAGGAGGACATCACCGTCACGTTCGAAGAGATCCCGAACGGCGCGAACGGCGGATACACCAAGCTCTCCGCCGCGATCGAATCGGGCACCGGCCCGGACGTCGCGGGCATCGAGTACGACCGGCTCCCGGGCTTCGTCGCCTCGGACCAGCTCGTCGCGGTCGACGACCTCGTCGCGAAGGACGTGCTCGAGGCGTACGACCCGCAGGTGCGCGAACTCGTCAGCTTCGCCGATGCGTCCTACGCGCTGCCGTACGACGCACCGCCGCTCGTGATGTGGTACCGCCAGGACGTGCTCGACGCCGCGGGTGTCGAGGTCCCGACCACGTGGGACGAGTTCGAGGACGCCGCGCGCGCCGTCAAGGCCGTGAACCCGGACGCATACCTGACGAGCTTCTTCACCAACGAGCCGCAGCTGGCGCCCTTGTCATGGCAGGCCGGCGCCCAGTGGTTCAGCGTCGACGACGACCGCTGGAAGGTCGCGATCGACGGAGACGCGTCGGTGGAGGTGGCCGATTACTGGCAGCGCCTCATCGACGAGGACCTCGTCAAGGCGCAGCTCGGCTTCAGCGATGAGTGGACCGCCGATCTCGGCAGCGGTGTCATCAACGGGTGGGTCGGCGGCTCCTGGAGCGCATCCGGACTCAAGACCCGTACCGAGGGTGCGGGCCAGGCCGGCAAGTGGATCGCCGCAGTCCCCCCGACATGGGACGGCGAGCCCAGCGGCGCCCTGAGCGGCGGCACGAGCTTCGCGATCACCGAGAACACCGAGAACGCCGCGGCCGCCGCCGTCTTCCTGGAGTGGCTGACGACGACACCGGAGGCTGTCGAGGCGCGCGGCGCCGTGGGCACCGCCTACCTCGCGTATCCGGGTCTCAACGAGGTCGCGGCATCCGTCGCTCCGGTCGACTACTACGCGAACGACATCTACGCCGTCTTCGACGACGCGTCCGAGAACCTCGGTCCGTGGGCGTGGGGACCGAGTTACGACATCACCAGCACCGCGCTGAAGGATGCCGTGGCCACCGCCCCGACGCTCACCGACGCGCTCGAGCAGACCCAGGCCGCGACGGTCGACGGTCTGACGTCGCTCGGCCTCGAGATCTCCGAGTAGTCCCGCAGGGCCCCGGTCGGGCGAGCCCGCCCGGCCGGGGCCCCCTCTCGAAGGGTTGCGCACATGGCGCTCCAGATTCGCTCCGGCCGCTCAGCGACCCGCCGGCGCAGCATCCCGGGTACGGGCGGCCGATCCGCGGCGATCTTCCTGATCCCGTTCTTCACCCTCTTCGCGGTCACCATGATCGCCCCCGTCGTTTACGCGATCGGCCTGAGCCTGTTCGCCGAGAAGCGCAGCGGGCTCGGCTTCGGCGATGCGACCGTCGACTTCGTCGGCATCGGCAACTACCTCGCCGTGCTGTCGGACCGTGCCTTCCTCGAAGGCTTCGGACGCCTCGCGATCTACTGCCTGCTCTACGTGCCGACGCTGCTGATCACAGCGCTGGTGCTCGCGCTGCTGCTGGACGCCGCCGTCACCTACGCCCGGCGGGCGTTCCAGCTTCTGCTCTTCCTCCCCCACGCCGTTCCCGGAGTGATCGCCGCCCTCATCTGGGCGTACCTCTACACCCCGGGTGTGAGCCCGATCGTCAAGGCGCTCGCCGCCGGCGGGATAGAGATCGACTTCCTCTCGGTGCAGCTCGTGCTCCCCTCGATGGTGAACATCGCGGTGTGGGAGTGGGCGGGCTACAACGTCATCATCCTGTTCACCGCCCTCCAGACGGTGCCGCGCGAGGTTCTCGAAGCCGCCCGCGTCGACGGCGCCGGAGAGATCCGCACCGCCTTCTCGATCAAGACTCCGCTGGTGTGGCCGGCGCTCGGCGTCGCGCTGCTGTTCACCGTCATCGGCTCGCTGCAGCTGTTCACCGAGCCCAAGATCCTGTCGTCGGCGACGACCGCGGTCACGAGCACGTGGGTCCCGAACATGTGGGCCTACGACGCCGCCTTCAACCGCAACAACCTGCCGCAGGCCGCCGCTGCCTCGATCATCCTCGCGCTCCTGGCAGGTCTGCTGTCGTGGGCCGTCACCCGATTCACGTCGAAGGAGCGCACGCGATGAGCGCCGTACTCGCCACGCCGCCGGCGGCACAGACCGCGGGATCCGCTCCCGTCCGCGCGCAGGCCGAACCGCCGCGGACCCGCAAGAAGATCCTCCGCCGCCTCCCCGCGATCGCGGGGGTCAACGGGCTGCTGCTGGTCGGCTGCGCCTACATGATCCTGCCGCTGCTGTGGCTCGTGTTCGCGGCGACGAAGGACGCGACCGGCCTCTACTCGGGCGAAGTGTTCGCGTTCGGCGGCGCGTTCCTGGCGAACATGGAGCAGCTGTTCACGCAGGACGGCGGCATCTTCGTGCGCTGGCTCGTCAACAGCATCCTCTATGCCGGCGTCGGCGCCGTCGTCGGCGGGTTCATCGCCCTGATGGCCGGGTACGCGTTCGACAAGTTCGAGTTCCGCGGCAAGGGCACGTGGTACGGCCTGGTGCTGGTGGGCGTGCTCATCCCGAACACCGCCACGGTGATCCCGCTGTACCTGCTCGCGGCCTCTGTCGGTCTCACCAACACGATCTGGGCCGTCGTCATCCCCACGCTCTGCAACCCGTTCAGCGTCTACCTCGCACGTGTGTTCAGCGCCGGCTACATCCCCGACGAGACCCTCGAGGCGGCCCGCGTCGACGGTGCCGGCACGGTGCGCACGTTCCTGCGGATCGGACTGCCCATGCTGACGCCGGGCTTCGTGACCATCGCCCTCTTCCAGTTCGTGGGCATCTGGAACAACTTCATGCTGCCGCTCATCATGCTGCAGAACCGCGACCTCTTCCCCTCGAGCGTCGGCATCGCCCTGTGGCAGAGCCAGGTGCAGCAGAACCCCGAGTTCTCGACGCTGGTGATCGCCGGGTCGTTCATCTCGATCCTGCCTCTGGTGATCGCGTTCGTCCTGCTGCAGCGCTTCTGGCGGTCGGGCCTGTCGGCGGGGAGTGTCAAGTGAGCGCTCGCAAGCGGATCGCGTTCGCGATGTCAGAGTCGGTGCGGCCCCGCATGTACCCGCCGGAGCGCGTGGCCGAGTTCGCCGAGGTCGCCGATGTCGCCGGATTCCTGCACGAGTTCCGGTCGGATGCCGCACGCCGCACGCTCGCGGAGGTCGATGTGCTGGTGACCGGCTGGGGAGCGCCCGAGATCGATGCCGACATGCTCGCGGCCACGCCGAAACTGGAGGCGATCCTGCACTCGGCCGGATCGGTCAAGCCGTACCTCACCGAGGACGTGCTGGCACGCGGGATCCGAGTGAGCTCGGCCGCCGTCGCCAACGCGATCCCCGTCGCCGAGTACACCGTCGCGATGATCGTCCTCGCCAACAAGGCCGTGCTTCCGGTCGCCGCCCGCTATCGCGAGCTGCAGGACGACGTGCAGCCGGACGCCGACTTCCCCGACATGGGCAACTTCCGCAAGCGCGTGGGCATCGTCGGCGCCTCGACGATCGGACGCCGGGTACTCGAACTGCTGCGTTCGTACTCCCTGGAGGTCGTCGTGTACGACCCCTTCCTCTCTGAGATGGATGCCGCGACCCTGGGCGTCGCATCCCTCGAGCTCGACGAGCTCCTCGCCAGCTCGGATGTCGTGTCCGTCCATGCCCCGTCGCTGCCGGCGACCGACAACATGATCGACGCACGGCGCATCGCGCTGCTGCGTCACGGCGCGACGCTCATCAACACGGCACGCGGCGAGATCATCGATCAGGATGCGCTGACCGCGCGCGTCGTCGATCGCGAACTGTACGCCGTGCTCGACGTCACGGTTCCCGAGGTGCTTCCGCCCGGCCATCCGCTGTACACGTCCGACCGCGTGCTGCTGACGCCACACATCGCGGGATCGCTCGGCACCGAGCTCGGCCGGCTGGCCGGCTCGGTCCTGGAAGAACTGCGCCGGCTGACCACAGGTCGCCCGCTCGCTCACGAGCTCGCGCCCGAGCGCTTCGCCATCACCGCCTGACCCCGCCACCCGGTCGCGCGTCGATCGGCGGCACCGAACGAAGGACTCCCCATGTCCCGCAGCTCCGCACCGCCCGTCCGACTTCTCGGCGGGGGCGACGCCGTGCTCGCATTCGACATCGGCGGCACCCACATCAAATCCACGGCGGTCGACCGTGACGGTCGCATCGATGCGGTCCGACGAACCCCGACCCCGCGAGGAGCTGAGGCGGTGGTCGCCACGATCGCCGAGCTCGCACGCGCGCACGGCGGGAGAGACGGCTTCGCACTGCGGCTGCGGTCCGTCGGCGTGGGTGTGCCGGGCCTCGTCGACGAGTCGAGCGGTGTGGTCCGGTACGCGTCGAACCTGGGCTGGCAGGACGTGCCCCTTCGGCAGCTCCTCGAGGACGAGCTCGGCCTCCCGGTCGCCGTGCGGCACGATGTGCGAGCCGCGGCGCTCGCCGAGAGTCGCATCGGCGCCGCGTACGGACACGCGTCGGCGGTCGTCGTCGCCATCGGCACCGGGGTCTGCGGCGCACTCGTCATCGACGGAGTCCCCTATTCGGGAGGCGGGTACGCCGGTGAGATCGGACACGCCGTCGCGGACCCCGCGGGAGAGCGCTGCCCATGCGGAGCGGTGGGATGCCTCGAGACCATCGCCTCGGCATCCTCTATCGTCCGCCGCTACGCGGCCGCCTCCGGACACCCGGTTCGCGGAGCGCGCGAGGTGCTCGACGCCGCGCAGCGCGGCGACCGACTCGCTGCGGCGGTCTGGGCTGATGCGGTGACGGCGCTCGCGCAAGGTATCGCCCGCCTGGTTGCGGCGTTCGCCCCGCACGCGATCGTCGTGGGCGGTGGCCTCGCGCAGGCCGGTGAGGCTCTGATCGGTCCGCTGCGGTCGCAGCTGGATCAGCTGCTCTCGTTCCATCGACGCCCGTTCGTCCTCTCGGCACGGTGCGGAGAGGATGCCGGGGTCGTGGGTGCGGCGATCACTGCCCGCGACCACCTGCGGGTCCTTCGTGCCGTCGCAGACGATCCGCGCTGACCGAGCGGGATCAAGATCGACGGCCGGGCCTCATCGTCGATGAGGCCCGGCCGTGACTCACTCGGAGCTCGTGCTCACCCGGAGCTGGTGGCGTCATAGGGCACCGTGCGCACGGTGCTCGCCCCGTCGGCGGCGCGTGTCGCCTCGACGCGGACGGTACCCGCGGGAATCGAACCGGTGCGGCAGGGGAAGCTCGCGACGGCGTTTCGGCCGGCGGCGACGTCCGGGAACGTCTTCTGACCGTAGGCCGTCGTGATCGTCACCGCGAGCGCACCCTCCTCACGATTCGCCACCTTCACCCGGAGGTGCACCGTCGTGCCGAGGGGGCGCGGCTCCACGAGCACATCGACGTCGATGAGGCCCGGCCTTGCACCGTCCTGGACGGCGACGAGGTTGAGCCCTCGCATCGTGTAGATGACGCCGTTCTCGTCGATGTCGAGGTGCGGTCCGCTGTACCAGCCGCCGTCGATGTCGGCGACGACGGTCGACAGCTGCTGAGTGCCGGCGTCAACCCGGAAGAGCGTCGTGTCGGACACACCATAGACCGTGCCGTCGAAGTAGTTCAGTGCGCCGAAGTCGGTCGCGACGCCACTGACGTCCACCACGCGCACGACCATCCGGCTCTGAAGGTCGATGACCACGAGTCCGCTCGCCCGTCTCCCGAGAGCGAACAGGTGACGGCCATCGGTCGCGAGCGCGGCGATTCCCGTGGGGAGCCCCGGATCGACGCGCCACAGCTCCGTATGGGCGACCGGGTCCCACGCGACGACGGTGCTTCGCGGGCCGTCGGTGTAGAGATTGTCACCGCCGAGGTAGGCGACCCCGTCCGCCGTCGCGACGGCGCGCACCATCTGCCGCGCGTCGATCGGATTCACCGTGGTGGTGTGAGCTGAGCTCACGGGGTCGTAGGTCGTGACGGAGCCACCACCCCCGGTGTCGTTCTGCGCACCGAGCAGAACCAGCCCGTTCACGGCATCCCAGCACACATCCAGCGGGCGGTTCTGGCCAGCCGTGGGGGCGACCACCTGTGCGGGCGGATGGCCCGACGCGGGGTCGTATCGCCAGATCCCCTGGGAGTTGTACTGCCCGGTGTAGAGGACGCCGTCGACGATCACGCCGTCCTTCGCCTCACCCGCCAGTCGTATGCGCGAGACCGTCCCCGTTGCGAGATCGAGCCGGCTGATGGCGCCGGTGCCGCCGACGTACACCGAGCCGCCACCGGCGGCGATGCCCATCACCGCCTGCGGGTCAGCGGGAGCGCCGACGTCCAGCAGCTCCGTGATCGTGCTGGTGCGCGTCGCGGGGTCCACTTCGGCGACGAACCCGTACTCGGATGCCCCAACCAGGCGATCACCCGCGAGATCGAGACCCCAGAGCATGGCGAGGTCGCCCGTCTGGAGGTTGGTGATCTTCTTGGTGACCCGGGAGTACGCCATGACGCTCGGCGCCTTCACGTAGTAGATGTCGTCTCCCCGTCGGCGGAGCTGCACCCCCGTCTGCGGGATGACCTCGTAGGTCGACGGTGCGGCAAGGTTCAGCAGGAGCGACTTGCCGGGTCCCTTGAGTCCGACGCCGAGCAGATCGTCCAGCACCGACAGCGAGGTGACCGAGACGGCGGCCGCGACCTCGCGCGGCAGGACGTCGGCGAACAGACGGGTGCTGCGATCGAAGGCGAAGAGCTTAGCGGTGCTGCCGGCGCCGCCGGCGAGCGTGGACCCGGTTCCGAAGTAGACGGTCGACGCGGTTGCTGCCACGGCCTGGGAGATCGTGGCCCCGGGGTCGGGAGTTCCCCAGTTGGTGGCCGCACCGGTCACGGGGTCGACCTCCCAGAGCGACGGCGCCTTCGGCGGCTCACCGCCGCCGGCGACGTAGATCCTGCCGTCCGGGGCGACGGCGAGGGCACGCACATCCCGGTCGCCGGTCGTGGCCAGCGGTGTCGCGGGCAGGGCGGGCGTGGTGAGGTCCCACCTGTGCACGCTCGCACCGGTGTCGTCGTCCTTGCGGAGAGTGCCGATGTACAGCGCCGTCCCGTCCGGCGAGGCGACCATCGCCTGGACCGCGTACCCGGAGTCGAGATCCGTGCGGCTGGTGACCGTGCGGCTGGTCAGATCGAAGCCGATCACGCGGGCCGGCTGCAGATTACGCGACCCGATGTAGAGCGTGTTCCCCACGACGAGACTGCTCATCAGCGGGAACTGCACCACACCCGGACCGAGGTCGCGGATGCGCACCTCGCCGAGTCCGAGCGCAGCGCGTGGCTGCGCCAGGGCGGCATCGCCCGGCCGCAGTGTCATCGCGATCGCGACGGTGCATGCGGTGCCGATCAGCATCTGCCGTCGAGTGAGCTGGGTGGTCATCGATGATCCTCTCTCTCGTCCACCGCGCCTGTGCGGCGGACTCTCCTCGTGTCGGGTCCCCCTCGAACAGCGATCAGCGGCATATGACGGCCTCGAAGACCGCCGGGTTGGACGTCTCCAAACCGTCCGACGCGCGGGCCGCCCGCACCGTCACCGCACCGGACGGCGCGCTCGTCGAGCGCGTGTGGAACGTCGCCGTGGCGCTCTTTCCGGGAGCCACCGAGGCGAATGCCTTCTCGCCGTACGGTGTCGTGATCGTCAGCACGATCGGCTCCGGCCCGTCGTTCGTCGCGCTCACAATGACGTGCGCCTTCGAACCGAGGCAGCGGGCCTCCGCCACGACGTCCACGGGGATCGGCCGATCGTCGATCCGCACCAGGTTCCGACCCTGCAGCGTGTAGAGGTTGCCGAGCTCGTCGTTGGTGATGTGCGCACCGCTGTACCAGGCGCCGTTGATGTCGGGGACGACCTCGGTGACGGCGAAGGTGGCCGGGTGGAACCGGAACACGTCCGTGTCAGACACGCCGTAGACGACGCCGCGGTTGGTCACGAGAGCCGCGAACCCGCTGCTGACCGAGCTGACGTCCGCGGTGTGCACGACGGTGCGCTGCACCAGGTCGACGACGAAGAAGCCGCCCTTGCGGGTCAATCCGTACAGGTGATCCCCCTGCACCGCGAGCGCAGAGACGCCTGCGCCGGGGAGCGGGGCGATCCGCCAGGCCTCCTCGCCGCTGACGGGGTCGACCGCGACGACGGTGCCGGGACCGTCCGCGTTCTGGAGGCCGCCACCGAGGTACGCCACGCCGTCACGCGTGGTGACGGCGCGAACGTACTGCTGGGCGTCGATCGGGTTGAGCAGCATGTCGGACTGGCCGGTCGCCGGGTCGTACGTCCACAGCGAGCCGCCTCCGACGGTGTCGGACTGCACCCCGACCAGCGCGAGCTTGTTCACGTCGTCCCAGTGCACGTCCTGCGGGCGGTTCTGCTCGCCCGGGAAGTCGGCCGCCTGGCTGAGCGGAAGACCGTCGGTGGGGTCGTATCGCCAGATGCCCTGCGAGCTGTACTGGCCCGTGATGAGAACGCCGTCGACGGAGATGGCGTCTTTGGCCTCCCCCGGCGCGCGCAGGTAGTCGACGGATCCGGCCGCGAGGTCGTGGTGCGCGATGGCGCCGGTCCCTCCGACGTACACCGAGCCGAGCCCGGCCGCCAAGCCCATGGCCGCCTGCGGCGAGGCGGGTGCGCCGGCCGTGACGAGATCGGTGATGACGGACGTTCCCGCGGCCGGATCGATCTCGGCCACGAAACCGAATGCGGAGGTGACGACCAGCTTGTCGCCCCTGTCGTCGACCCCCCAGATCTCGCCGAGGGAGGGTCCGTCGAACGAGAGCTGTTCGATCGCCCCCGAAGCGGGGGCGTACGACATCACGCCGGCCTCGTTGGCGAAGTACACCGTGTCGCCGATCATCGCGAACTTCTTGGCGGTCTTGCCGATCGAGGTCGCTATCGAATAGCTCGTGAAGTCGCCGAGGTCCATCGCGGCGACCTTCGACTGCTCGGTCGATGCAGCCGATCCCACCATGAGCGTGTCGTCGAAGACCGCCAGTTCGCGGATGCTCGGATCGTTCTGCATCTCCGCCGGGGTGATGTTGGTAGAGGCGCCGGTCGCGCGATCGTAGGCGTAAAGGCCGGCCCTCGCGGCGCCGCCGCCGAAGAGCGTTCCTCCTCCGTAGAAGACCGTCGTGTCGGTGGCGGCCACCGCCCGCGCGCCGGTCGCCGACGGGTCGGGGGAACCGAGGTCCGTCACCAGACCGGTTCCGGGATCGTACTCCCACAGTGGCGGCGGGGTGGGACCGCCGTCTCCGACCGCGAACACGTGGCCATCGGGGGCGACGGCGATGGCCCGCACATTGCGGTTGCCGATCCGACCGATCGGGACGGCTGGCTCCTGGGGCGTGGTGACATCCCATCGGTAGAGATTCGGCTGAGGCCCGGTGGCGTTCTGCAGCACCCCGGCGTAGACGTACCGCCCCGTGGGGTCGGCGGCCATGGCCTGCAGGGAGTGGCCCGTGTCGAGGTAGGTGACCGCGGTCACCTTGCCGGTCGGCACGTGGACGGCGACGATCCGCGCGGGCTCCACGTTGCGCGATCCCACATACAGCGTGTCGCCGATGGTCACCGAGCTCATCAGCGAGAACTGGACGACCGCGGGCCCGAGGTCGTCGATCTGTGGTGGGGCGGATACCGCCGTGGGTAACGGCGACGCCGACGCCGTGGCGGGCACGCTGCCCAGCACGGTTGCGACAGCGATGACTCCGCCGACCAGAAGGGCAGCACGTCGGGTGATCTGTGGCCTGTCCATGAGAACGCCTCTCCGTTGAACGCGTGGATGCGACCAGTGAAGAAGACGCGGCCCGGAGACGCAATGAATCTGGGCACAAACGCACAATTCCACACATCGCCCGTGCGGTTCAGGTGTTCAGGGAGCCGGATGATCGTCTTTCTCGGGAAACCGCCCGGAGAATCCGGCCCACCTTCAGGCTCCTATCCAGAACAGCCGCAGCGCCGATGTGTGCCTTTTTGTGCGTTAGCGGGTTCAGCTGCGCGGGTCAGCGGTGATGAAGTCGCGGTAGCGGTCCAGCGCGGCGGCGACTTCCGCGTCGGTGGAGGCATCCGTCGTGAACAGCTCGGGAATGGGGTCGTCGGCGTGGCGGCCGACGGCGACCGAATGCGTCCACACGCCTACGATCTCGCCGCGCGCGACGATGATGGGCCGCACGATCCCGTTCATCGACGGACCTATCGCCTTCAGGAACTCCGGCGCGCAGGCCACCGTGCGATCGGCGTACGAGATGTAGTACTCCTCGAACGGCGGGAGGGCGACGACCTCGGGCGCCGAGGCGACGCGCCGGGGCGGCGCCGTCGCGGCGACATACTGGGGCTCCGGTTCGTCCGCGACGAGGGTGAGCCGAGCGGATGCCGCCTCCGCCGCGGAACGTGCCACCCCCAGAGGCAGCCCCGTCCACCAGGCGAAGTCCCGTGCTCCCGCGGGCCCGTGGGACTGGATGAAGCGGGCGAAGAGCTCCGCGAGAGAGTCGTGAGGTGTGGCGACCTCGACGATCCAGTCGTCGGTCAGCACGAGGTACTGCTCGCGGGTCGGGCCGCTCTCGCGCGCCACGACGGGCCCCTGGCAGATGACGCCGCGCAGCGAGAGCGCGACGAGCAGGTGATAGCCGCGCTGCTTGACCGTCGACACGCCGGCCCGCTCGAGCACCTCGAACGTCTCCTTGCGCGTGAGGCGATTGCCGCCGCCGAGCGCGGCGCGCACCGCCGCCTCGGCCCGGTCCAGCTCCGTGTCGTCGATGCCCTCGGCCCGGTGCACCGCCGCCGCCTGGCGGCGCTGTCGATCGGCCGTGATCGACAGGACCCAGGCGAGGTCTTCGGCGGGGATGAGGTGGATGGTGCCCCGCATCGTCCACGAGCGCACGATCTCACCACGGTCGAACGCGGCGTCGACGTCGCGGATGGTGGTGCGGCCGGTCGTGCGCGCTGCGATCGCCCACCGCCCGCCCCAGAACTCCTGCGCCTGCGTCGCGAGCATGTGCCGTGCGGCCTCCGCGATGGTGGGCGCCGGTGCGCTCAGGCGGTGCGAGCGAAGGCGCTCGTGGCGGATGGTCGAGGCCGCGCCTGCGCTGCGGGAAGCTCCGGCCACTGGAGGGGGCGTGCGGATCATGCGCCCATCATGGCGCAGACCGGGGACGTCGGCTGCCTCGATCGCCGGCGTCAGCGCTGGTGCGCCGCGTCGTATGCCGCGCGGGACTCCTCGACGCGGGGCTGGTTCTCGATCGCCCAGTCGGCGAGCGCCATCGCGAGCTGGATGAGTGTTCCGCCGAGTTCGGTCAGCTCGTACTCGACCCGCGGGGGCACCTCGGCGTGCACCGTTCGCGTGATGAGCCCGTCGCGCTCGAGCTGGCGCAGCGTCAGGGTCAGCATGCGCTGCGAGATACCCGGGATGCGGCGCTGCAGTTCGGTGAACCGCAGCCGCTCGCGGCGCAGGGTGCTGACCACAAGCAGCGACCACTTGTCTCCGATGCGGTCGAGCACGTCGCGGATCGCGCGACCGTGGTCTGTGCCCGCCGGGTCACCCTCGCACGAACGCTCGTATCCGGTCGGGGCGGGATCGCCCGCGACCTCGACGGTGAGTGTCTTCGCCATCCGATGTCACCTACTCACACCCATGTGCCTTTTGCACGCGTCCTTCGCGTGACGCATCATGAGGTTGCTTACAAACAGTAACAGACCCCACGATTCTTCCCCTGGAGTACTGATGATCATCACCCTCTGGATCCTCAACGGCCTGCTCGCCCTCGCATTCATCGCCGCCGGCACCATGAAGATCGCCCGTCCGAGGCCCACCCTCGTTGCGAGCGGCATGGCCTGGGCCGACGACTTCACCGACCCGACGGTCAAGCTCATCGGCGCCGCGGAGGTGATCGGCGGCATCGGCCTGATCCTCCCGCTCCTCACGGGCATCGCCCCGATCCTCACCCCGATCGCCGCCACCGCACTGGCCATCGTGATGATCGGCGCGATCGCCGTCCACGTCCGCCGCAAGGAGTCGGCGACGCCGTCGATCGTCCTCGCCGTGCTCTCGGCGGCGAGCGCCGTGCTCGGATTCCTGGTCGTTCTCTGACCCGACCGACGAGGAGATGAGCGGATGCCGGTGCCGGCCGCATCCGCTCATCTCCTTCTCTTGACGTGCCGCCCCAGACGCGGAATAGTTAGGCATATGCCTAACTATTCCGACGAGCTGGATGCGGTGCTGCGCGCGCTCGCGGATCCCACTCGACGGATGGTGGTGGAGCGGCTCGCGAAGTCCCCAGCGGTCGTGTCGGACCTCCTGGGACTGGTTTCGATGACGTTGCCCTCGCTGCTTCAGCACCTGCGCGTCCTCGAAGACGCGCGAGTGGTGACGTCGAACAAGCAGGGACGAGTGCGCACCGTGAGCCTGCGACCCGGCGCGCTCGACGTCCTCCATCTCTGGCTCGGCGACCAGCGAACGTCCGCCGAACGTCAGGCGGACCGCCTCGGCATCCATCTCGCCCGCGCAATCACCAAAGGAGACCTCGCATGACCCGCGTCCGCATCGGCCTGTTCGCATCGCTCGATGGCTACACCGCCGCGCCCGATCCGTCCTCTGACAATCCGATGGGTGAGGATTGGGGACCCCTCACGACGGCATACGCAGCGACTCGCACGTTCCGGCAGAAGGTCCTCGGCGACACGACCGGCGCGGGGACGACCGGCATCGACGATTCTTATGCCTCGGCGTATTTCTCAGGCGTCGGCGCAGAGATCATGGGCGCGGCCATGTTCGGCCTGCACGCGAACCCCGGCGACCCGGACTGGAAGGGCTGGTGGGGCGACGAACCGCCGTTCGGCTACCCGGTCTACGTGCTCACCCACTCGGCGCCCCGCCCGTCGATCGCGATGGACGGCGGCACGACGTTCCACTTCCGCGGCGGCGCCATCGAGGACGTTCTCGCGGAGGCCACGGCCGCCGCCGGCGGACTCGATGTCCGGGTCGGGGGCGGTGTGCGCACCGCCCAGGAGTTCCTGCGCGCCGGCCTCGTCGACGATCTGCACGTCACGATCGCGCCGATCGTGCTCGCCCGGGGCAACCGCGTGTGGGACGACCTCCGCGGCCTCGAGCACACGCACCGCGTGACCACGGAGGTCGCCGAAAGCGGGACGATCCACGTCACCTTCACCCGAGAGGGGCAGCGATGACGATCGAGCGCCGACTCGCCCACGCCGGGTTCACCCTCACCCGTGACTATCCCGTCCCCGTCGAAAGAGTCTGGCGTGCGTTCGCCGACGAAGAGCAGAAGCGCAACTGGATCGGAGACGGCGACACCTTCGAGCCCCGCGAGTGGGCGTTCGACTTCCGCGTCGGCGGGCGCGATGTCGACGAGGCGAAGTTCCACGGTGGCCCGGTGTCCCGGTATGAGGCCGTCTACACCGACATCGTCGAGCACGTCCGCATCGTCACGACCTACGACATGTGGCTGGACGGCGCCCACATGTCGACCTCGGTGGCGGCGTTCGAATTCGAGCAGATCCCCGAGGGCACCCGGCTCACCCATGCCGAGCACGGTGTCTTCTTCGACCAGTTCTGGGCCGACGGCCCCAATCGCGAAGAAGGCACCCGCGGCCTCCTCGAATCGCTGGGCAGACAGCTCCGATAATGTCTTGCCGGGAGCACCGGCGACCAGGCGCACGGTCCGTTTCGGCTCTTCTCCGCCGTCGCCTATACTCCACTGAAGTCCCCCCAACGTACGATGCCGTATTTCTCGATACGACGTCGTATCCCCGCACGCGGGCCCCCACCCGCCGTCCATCGGAGTGCATGTGGTTCGAATGCAGCCGAACACGCCCGCCGGCGACAACGCCCCCACGCGCGCGGCCGCGCGTGCCGCGCAGCACCGGAAGCGCTCGCTGATCCTCCTGGCCGTCATCCTGACGCTGGCCGTCGCGATTGCGGTCGTGCTCGGCATCCTGTTCCTGCGCGGCGCCGCGGACGAACCCGAGACGGCGCCGCCGGCGGCGGGCGAGTGTCTGCCGTCGGCCCTTCGCATCACCTCGGATCCCGCGGTCGCCGGAGCGCTCGAGGCGATCGTCGCCGACCTGCCGGGATCCGGGTCCGACTGCCCGGACGTCACGGTCCGCGCCGAGGACAGCGCCGTCACGGCGGCCGCGTTGGCTGCGGGGTCGGCGCCGGACTTCGACGTCTGGGTCCCCGACTCCGCGATGTGGCCGGCGCGGGCGACCGGCCAGGCGGAACTGACGGGCGTCGACGCAGCGGACCTCGTGGTCGGCGCCACCGTAGCCACCACCCCGGTCGTCTTCGCGACCACCGAACCCACCGCGACGGCGCTGCAGACGGAGGGCGCGGGCTTCGCGACCCTCGCCGGACGCACGGTCGCCGCCGTACTGCCGGATCCGGCGACAGTCGCTGCGAGCTCTGCCGCGCTGCTCGCCCTGCAGACCGCGCTCGGCGGAGACGCACGGACGTTCACCGCGCTCGCACTCGCCCTCGACACCGGCGTCGTTCCCACCGCGGCCGACGCGCTGGCCGCGGCAGCGGCCTCAACGACGCCGACCATCGCCATGACGACCGAACAGGCGGTGCTGGAGCAGGGCGACGACGCGGCGACTCCCCTGGTGCCGGTCTACCCCGCCGACGTGAAGCCGGCGGTGAGCGTGCCGCTCGTGACGCTCGCCGACGCCTCGGGTGACACGCTCATGGCCGTGGACGCGCTCGCCGCAGCGATCGCGGACGCCGGCGACCAACTCGCCGAATACGGCCTGCGCGATGCGGAGGGCAACGCTGCTCCGGGCTCCACCGCGGAGGCTGCCGAGGACCCCGGTGCGGCAGCCGAGCCGAGCGACAGCGCGAACCAGGCAGAGGTGCTCCGTACCTGGCAGATTCTCACTGCGCCGTCGCGAATGCTCTCCCTCAACGACGTCTCGGGATCCATGCTCCAGCCGGCGACGGCCGACATGCGGCGCATCGACCTGTTCGAACAGGCCGCGGTCCGCGCTGTCAACTCACTCTCGGCCGACTCGTCGCTCGCCACGTGGGTGTTCTCCAGCCGGCGGATCGGCGGCCAGGACTGGCAGGAGATCGTCCCGTTCGGTCCGCTGGGCGATCCGGCTCACAAACAGCGCACGATCGACACGGCGAACGGGCTCGACAGCCTCGTCGGCGGCGGGACGGGGCTGTACGACAGCGTGCTGGCAGCGGTGCAGTACATGCGCGACACGTATGTCCCCGGTCAGATCAACCTGGTCCTGCTCAACACCGACGGGTACAACGAGGACGATGACGGCCTCGACCTGCCGGCGCTGCTCACGCAGCTCGAAGCGCTGCGTGATCCGGCGAAACCCGTCGCCGTCATCGCGATCGGCTACGGACCCGACACCGACCAGGCCGCCCTGGAGCAGATCGCCGCTGCGACCGACGGTGCGGCGTATCAGGCGCTGCAGCCGACCGACATCGGCACGGTGCTGGTGGACGCCGTCACGCAGCGCGGCTGCCGTCCGAACTGCGGCTAGGCCGGGAAGCTTCGGCCTGGACGTCCCGGGCCGCGGCTCTCGTCCGTAAGCTGACGGAATGAAGTCGGATGCTGTGGACCCGAGAGTCTGCCCGACCTGCGGCGATCCCCTGCGCTTCGAGATCCTCGACGATGAGCGCTTTCTCGTTGCGTGGTCGTGTGTGAACTGCGGACTCGTCCGCGCCACCGAGCCGGCGTAGAAGCGGCTGCGGCCGCCGCTACTGCTGCTACTCCGTATCCTTCTCGACCCACGTCACCATGAGGTAGGGGCTGTACACGTAGACGATCCTGTCGCCCTTCCACGGGATCTCGATCGTGCCCTTGCCCGCGTTCATGGCGGTGAGGATCTGCGAACGAACGGCTTCCCACGCCTTCTCATCGGTGAACCGGAACTTCTTGTAAACCGTCTCCGGGCCGATGTACAGGCTCACGTCCGTTGTCATGGAACGCACTCTATCGAGCCGCGCGGTCGGTCCGTGACGCGGTCGGCTCGGTGCGGACCTCGCCCGCTACTTGGCACCCTGTCCCTTCCGGGAGAGTCGCCGGCCACTGCATCGGTGACAGATGTCATCGTCAGGTCGTGACGCGGGGCTGAGGCAGTACGACGCGGCCACGGCGAGGCTGGTGGCATGTACGAGACGCACCTCATCCATCCGGCCCGGCTCACCCGCTCGGCGCCCGGTTCGAACGACCAGGTCGCCGCCGTTCAGCTTTCGAGCCTGGCGAAGTCCTACGGTGCCGTACGGGCGGTCGACGATCTCACCATGCGCGTCGAGCGCGGTGAGATCGTCGCCGTTCTGGGCCCCAACGGCGCAGGCAAGTCGACTGCTGCCGAGTTGATCCTCGGTCTGGCGAAACCGGACGCCGGCTCCGCCACGGTCTTCGGCCTCGACCCGCTCACTGCGGTTCGTGCGGGTCGGGTCGGGGCGATGCTTCAGGTGGGCGCGCTGCTCGCCGACACCCGGGTGATCGACATCCTCGAATTGATGTCCGGTCTGCACGCCCGGCCGCTCGCCGTGCGTGAGGTCGTCGAACGTGCCGGCCTCGGCGGATTTCTCAAGACGAGGACGGACCGGCTGTCCGGCGGTCAGGCTCAGCGCCTGCGATACGCGCTGGCACTGCTGCCCGACCCCGACCTGCTGATCCTCGACGAGCCCACCGTCGGGATGGATGTCGAGGCGCGCCGTGATTTCTGGCGTTCGATGCGCGAATTCGCCGACGCCGGGCGGACGGTCCTGTTCACAACCCACTACCTCGACGAAGCCGATGCCTTCGCCGATCGGATCATCGTGCTCGCCCACGGCCGGGTCGTGGCCCAGGGAACCGGTGACCAGATCCGCTCGCGCGTCGCGGGGCGCACCATCACGCTCGCAGCCGGCGGCGTCGACTCGGCCTCCCTGCGAGCGCTGCCCTGCGTCGTCGCGATCGTGAGGGTCGGGGCCCGATGGCACCTGCACACCACTGAATCCGATCGCACGCTGCGCGCCCTCCTCCGCGATGATCGCGCCCGCGACGTCGAGGTCACCGCCGCCACGCTCGAGGACGCCTTCCTCGCACTCACCACCACGCCCGACGCCGACCGAGGAGCAATCTCATGACCGTGTTCACTGACCGGCGCCGAACCAGCCGCGCGACCGGGCTGCCACCGGCACTCCATTACGCGCTGCACAGTGCCTCGCTCACAGCGAGGAACGTCACCTTCGTGGTGTTCACCGTCATCATGCCCGTGACGCTGTATCTGATCTTCTCAACCATCTACGGCGGCGAGTCCGAAGCCGGGCTCGCCTCGACGATGATCATGGTCTCGATGGCCGCGTACGGCAGCCTCGGCGCGGCGATGAGCGGGGGCGCACAGCTCGCGCTCGAGCGTCGGTCCGGCTGGTTTCGCCAATTGATGATCACGAGCGTGCCGCCGCGCGACTTCCTGTGGGCCCGAGCGGCCGTGACCATGTTCCTCGTTCTCCCCGCGCTGCTCCTCGTCTTCATCGCCGGCGCAGCCATCGGCGGGGTCTCCGCCACCGCCGGCCAGTGGCTCGCCTCGCTGGGCCTGCTCTGGATCGGCCTTCTGCCGATGACGGTGCTGGGCATGGTGGTCGGGGTATGGGTCAAGGCGGAGGCCGTCCAGGGCGTGACGACCATGCTGCTCCTCGCCCTTTCGCTGCTCGGTGGCCTGTGGTTCCCGGTCGATGCCATGCCGCCGGTCATGGCGGCGGTGGCGCCCGTCCTCCCCACATACTGGCTGGGAGAACTCGGCCGCTTCCCCTTCCTCCCCGACGCCGACTTCCCCTCGGGTGCGATCTGGGTGCTCCTGGCATGGTCGATCGTCCTGACAGCCGTGGGTGCGCTCGGCTATCGTCGAGCCGCGGCCACCAGCAAGCGCTGAGCACGAGGAGGTGCCATGGCTCGATCCATCCTCAACGGCCTGCTTCAGCCCGCGCCCTTCGGGCCGGGGGACGATCCCGAGGCCGCGCCGTGGGCGCTCCCCGGCGGTCCGACCGACCTGCCGTATCGCTGGCGTCGGGTGCGGCCGAACCTCTTCCTGACCTACCTGGTCGGCATCGTCTTCCTCGTCTTCGCAATCCCGACCATCGCCGTCGGGGTGGGTCCGGTCGGGCTCGGCCTGCGGGCGGGCTACCTCGTCGTCTTCGCCACGGCCTATGTCGGCGCAGCCTGGACGGCCGACGCCCCGCTCTGGCTCCGCTCGTGCTACGTCGCCGGGTTCACGGGCTTCGTGGTCAGCGGGGCGCTGCTGTGGGGATGGGAGTTCGCCAACTTCGGGGCCTACCCCGCGATATTGACGGCCACCCTCATCCCGTGGCACCAGGCCCGCTTCGCCCTCCTCGGCTGGGCGCTGGCGCTCAGCCTGGCCGGGCTGCTGGGCGGGCTATGGATGCCGGTCCTCATCGCCGCGCTGTCCCTCGGCGTGGGGCTCGGGATAGCGGGTTGGTTGGAGAGCAGCCGGATCAGACGCATGCTGGAGCGCAGCCAGACCAGGGTGGCGATGCTCACGGTGGCCGCCGAACGGGCCCGTATCAGCCGCGACCTGCACGACATCCTCGGCCACTCGCTCACCGCCATCACGATCAAGTCGTCGCTGGCGGCCCGCCTCGCCGACACGGAACCCTCCGCGGCGAAGGAGGAGATGGCTGCCGTCGAGGCGATCGCCCGCCAGGCTCTGAGCGATGTCCGCGCCACCGTGTCGGGACTGAATGAGATCCGGCTCGCCACCGAGATCGCCAGCGCGCGGTCGGTGCTGCTCGCGGCCGGCATCGATGCCCGCACGCCCGCGGCACTTCCGGCGTTATCCGATGCCGTCAGCGAGCTGTTCGGGTACGTGGTTCGCGAGTCGGTCACCAACGTGGTCCGGCACGCGGAGGCGACGTGGTGCGTCATCGACGTGGACGAGCACCGCGTCGAAGTGCGCGACGACGGCGTCGGACCGGGTAAGGAGCGGGCGGGGCACGGGCTGAAGGGGCTGGCGGAACGGGTCGCCACCGCCGGCGGCGTGATCGAGATCGCGGCCGCACCCGGGGGCGGCACGTCGGTCCGCGCCGACCTCACCTCGTCGCCACAACCGAACCGGAGTGCGCCATGATCCGGGTGCTCATCGCCGACGACCAGGCGATCATCGCCGAGGCGCTCGCCGCACTGCTGCGCACCGAGCGCGACCTGGAGGTGGTCGCCCTGGCCCACAGCGCGCCGGACGCGGTCCGCCGAGCCGTCGAGTTCGCTCCCGACGTCGTGCTCATGGACGTGCAGATGCCCGGCACCGACGACTGCAGAGACGGCATCGACGCCACGGCGGCGATCGTGGCCGCCGACGCCGCGGCGAAGGTGATCGTCTTGACGACCTTCGGTCGCCCTGGCTATCTGCGGCGCGCGATGGAGGCGGGAGCCGTCGGGTTCATGGTGAAGGACGCCTCGGCCGACCGATTGGTGGACGCCATCCGGCGTGTCTCCGCGGGACTGCGAGTGGTCGACCCGATGCTGGCCGCTGCCAGCCTCAGTATCGGCGCTTCACCGCTCACCGAGCGGGAGACGGAGGTACTGGCAGCGGCCGCCGGGGGCGGGTCATCGGCCGTCATCGCCGCGGCCACCTTCCTGAGCGAGGGCACCGTGCGCAACCACCTGTCAGCGGCCATCGGCAAGCTCGGTGCGGCCTCGCGCGCCGAGGCCGTCCGGATCGCAACCGACAACGGCTGGTTGTGAATCGCACACCCCCGACAGCAGGCGTCGTGAGGCTCTGAGCCCGCTGGTGGCCACGGCCGTGATCTCGCGTGAGGTGGCGGCAGAGGGGCCCGGCGCTCGCGCACCGGGCCCATCAGCAGCTCAGGAGTTGATCTGCTCGACGACGTCGTCCGCCGACTCCTCGATCGCCTTGCGCAGCTTCTCGTAATCGTCGGAGTCGATCGCCTTGCTGATGCGCTTGTCGGCCCTGGTCAGGGCCTTCTCGACGTTGTCGGCCCACTTGTCGTCGACGACCGCCACGACGGCGGAGGTCCCGGGCGCGAGGTACTCGTCGACATCGACGCCGAACTGCTTCTCCTCGCGGTTCTTCTTGATCTTTCCGAGGATCGCACCGATGCCGGCCCCGACCGCGGTGGCCGCCAGCAGCGGCGGCGCGAACAGGCCGACCACCACTCCGGCACCCGCGCCCCACGCCACACCGTGTCCTACGGACTTGTCGCCGTGCTCCCTCACTTGGACCTTGCCGTCCTTGTCACGGACGAGCACCACGGCGCCGATGATCTCGTACCCGCCGGCGTCCTGGCCGCTTCGGAGGGCTTGGTAATCGTCCGCCGCGGAGGCCGTGTCGTCGTACGAGCCGACTACCAGTGCGAGGTTCTGCGTACCCATCGATCTCTCCTTCGGTTGATCTCCGAAAGCGACCGGCCGGTCGCTTCCGGACTCTGGGTCAGGGTGCTGTGATCCTATTGCGCAGCCCACGCGCTGGCGAGGATCCGAAGGGTGAATTCTCTGACGGAGTCGGGTCCGTCACCGGGCCGCGGAGTCGGGTCGGGGAAGCTCGCGGAGCAGACGAACGGCGAGGCTGAGTTGCCCGGGTTCACTCCCCAGCTTCTGAAGGATGTCCGTTGCGGATCCCGTGAATCCCCGTGAGTCTATGGCGAGACGGGCGACGTCGAGGACGAGTCCCTTCTCGTTGACAGCCCACTCACCGGCCGCAGCATGCCACGCGTGCGCGATGAGCATGACGGCGTGAGACGCGCAGAGCGCCACGTACGCGACGTCACCTCGCTTCGCTCCCTTCGCCGCGCCGTCCAACAGGAAGTCCACCTGCCAGAGGCTGCGGAGAAACGCTGATTGCAGCGCCGCAGGGAACGGCGTGAGCAGCGCTCTCATGCCCGCCAGGATGCCGTCGGGATCCTCGAGTGGCAGGGCGTTCGCGACTTCGCCGGCGTAAGCGACGTCGAGGAACCCGAAAGGGTGACCGGGTTGTGCGAAGAACGCGAACTCCCCTGCCCGTGCGCGCTCACACTGTTCGCGGACGCGGTCGACATCGCGAAGAATCCAGTCCACGTCGACGCCGTCGACCGAAAGCCACCCGCCGCCGTCGACCCACGGCCCCCAACCCCCGGGCGGCGCGATGTCGACTCGACCTCCGACCCATCGTCGCGCGAGAGCCGCGAGAGCATCGACATCGAGCAGTGCCCGGTCGTAGTAGAGGCCGAGATCGACGTCGGAGTCGGGACGGTGGGTTCCGCGGGCACGGCTCCCGCCGAGAGCCACTGCCCGCACGCCGGGCACGCCCACGAGCTCAGCTGCCATCTCTCGCAACAGGCGATCACTGATCACTCGAGCAACCATAACCAGGCGCTGAAGCGCGCGGGGCACGTTTCGGCAGACGCCACTCAAACGGGCGCGTTCGGTATGGCTGTTTCGGCCATGTTGGCGAGTAGTTGGAGGCGTTCGTGGGTAGCCGATCCGGGTTCGGCGGAGAACACGATCATCTGGAGTCCGCGGTCTGACGCGAGGTCCATTGCTTGGAAAGTGAGGTCCAGGTCGCCGACCGCGGGATGGTGGACGAGTTTCAGGCCGGTGCGGTGGTCGCGGACGTCGTGGGCTCCCCAGAGCCTTCTGAACAGATCGCTGCGCGTGGACAATTCGCCCA
Source organism: Microbacterium sp. B35-04 (assembly GCF_010634885.1). NCBI lineage: Bacteria > Bacillati > Actinomycetota > Actinomycetes > Micrococcales > Microbacteriaceae > Microbacterium > Microbacterium sp. B35-04. The sequence goes on from NZ_MWLP01000058.1 coordinate 56,194, forward strand.
CAAGGTCCGTCAGCTGACGGTCGTAGGGCGAGCGGCCCGCTTCGGCACGAAGCACCGCCACGATCTGGCGGGCCTGCGCTTCCCATTCCCGGTAGAAGGTCTGAGCGCGCGGTTCGAGGAAGATGAATCGCGCGGCGTTGACCGGCGGGCGGGCGCCGTCGAGCATCTCCGAGAAGAGAGCTGCCCCGAGCCGGTTGGTGGCGACAGCGTCAAGACGGCCGTTCTGCATGAAGACCGGTACCGTCGACATGGCGTCGATGGTCTGCCTCATGCCGGATGTGAGCTGCGTCTTGCGGGTGGTCCTCACTCGTTGCTGCGGGTGAGCGCCCGCGTTGGCGACGCGGATCAGGTCGTACAAGTGGGCGTGTTCGGCTTCGTCGAGTTGCAGGGCGCGGCTGACACCGTCGATGACTGCTTCGGAGACGCCTGCGGCGTTGCCCCTTTCGAGGCGTTTGTAGTACTCCGCGCTCATTCCCGCCACCAGCGCGACTTCCTCACGGCGCAGCCCCGGAACCCGTCGGCGACCGCCGAAGTCCGGGAGCCCCACCTGCGCCGGCGTGAGCCTCGCGCGCCGCGTGGTGAGAAACTCGCTGATCGCGTCCGAGGCTTCCATGCCACCGAAACTACGCCGACTCCCGGGCGCATAAGGGGTCCCTGTGGGGGCACCCATAGGTAGGGCCACGCTCACTCTGGCGAAGAAGCGTTGACTCGAACCACTACGAACTGTGGGCCATGCCCACCTCACAGGCCTAGACCGTCCGGAACGGAGAACACCCATGAAGAACGCACACCTCGGCAGCCTCGAAGTATCCCGCATCGGGCTCGGCGCTATGACGATGGCCGGCACCTACACGACCGGTGGCGGTCTCGACAACGACGAGTCCATCCGTGCCATCCACCGCGCCCTCGACCTGGGCGTCACCCACATCGACACCGCCGAGATCTACGGCCCCTACCTCAGTGAGGAGATCGTCGGCCAGGCCATCCGTGGCCGCCGCGATGAGGTGAAGATCGCCACCAAGTTCGGGCTCGTCTCCCACTCCGGCGGCGGACCGGGCGTCACCGACAGCACACCTGCGAACGTGAAAGCCGCGGTCGAGGGCTCCCTGCGGCGTCTCGGCACCGACCATATCGATCTGTACTACCAGCACCGCGTCGACCCGAACACGCCCATCGAGGAGACTGCGAGCGCGGTCGCCGACCTGATCGCCGAAGGCAAGGTGCGGCACTTCGGTCTCTCCGAAGCATCCGTCCAGACCATTCGCCGGGCACACGCCGTGCAGCGGGTTTCGGCGCTGCAGACCGAGTACTCGCTGTGGACTCGCGACGTGGAAGCGGAGATCCTGCCGGTGCTCCGCGAGCTCGGCATCGGCTTCGTCCCCTACTCGCCTCTCGGACACGGTCTGCTGACGGGGCAGATCCGATCGGCAGCCGACATTCCCGACGATGACTGGCGCAAGACCAACCCGCGGTTCGTGGGCGCGAACTTCGAGCGCAATCTTCGCCTCGTGGATGAGGTCCGTGCGATCGGTGCTGAGATCGGCGCGACGCCCGCGCAGACGGCGCTGGCGTGGATTCTCACCCGTGGCGACGACATCGCCCCCATCCCGGGCACTCGGCGCGTGGCGCGCGTCGAGGAGAACACCGCCGCCGGCACGGTGGAACTCACGGCGGACCAGGCCGACCGCCTGACCGCGCTCGAACCCGCTGCTGGTGAGCGACACGACGAGGCCAACATGGTCTCCATCGACAAGTGACCGCGAGGGGCGAGCGGGAGTTGATGTGCCGGCCGGTCTCTGCGACGGTACTTGCATGACGGACCAGACATCCTCCGCCCCCAGGCCCGAGACCGGCTACGTAGAGCTCGGTCAGCTTCGCATGTACTACGAGGTCCATGGCGATGTCGCCGACGGCACACCGCTGGTGCTGCTGCACGGCGGCCTGTTCGACATCGAGCAGCAGTTCGGCGCGCTCATCCCCGACCTCGCGGTCGGGCGGGGAGTTGTGGCGGTGGACTTCCAGGGGCACGGGCGCACGAACGACATCGACCGGCCGTTCTCTGCCGCCGCTTTCGCCGAAGATGTGCTGGGCGTGCTCGACCACCTTGGAATCGGGCATGCGGACATCTTCGGTTTCAGCGTCGGCGGGGCCGTCGCGCTCGACCTGGCCATCGACCACCCGGAACGGGTCAGGCGGCTCATCGTCTCGTCGACGTCGTTCGCCGCATCCGGCATGCGCGGATCTGAGAACGCGGATGCGGTGGGCGCGATGACCGTTGACATGATCGCCGGCACGCCGATGGAAGCCGCCTATCTCGCGAAGTCGCCACACCCCGACCTGCAGCATCTCCAAGTGCTGCTCGACAAGCTCGGCGCGACGTACGAGGGCGGGTTCCCTGATCGCACGGAAGCGGAGCTTCGCGCGATCGCGGCGCCGACGCTCATCACCGTGGGCGACGCCGACATGGTCTCTCTCGAGCATGCGGTGGAGTTTCTGCGCCTCCGCGGCGGCGACGTGAATGGCGATTTCGTCGGTGTTCCGGCGTCTCAGCTCGCGGTGTTTCCGGGCACGACCCATTTCTTCGGGCTGGCGCGAACTGACTTGGTCCGCGATGTGGTCGTCGGCTTCCTCGACGACCCCGCCGCTTAGGGAGTCACCGCGACAGCCGACAGTTCGACAGGCTCGCGAGCAGGTCTACCGACCTCTTCGAGCAGCGAACCTCAGCGTGTGAGGAAGGCGAGTTCTGTCTCCCAGCGGGTCTTGCGCGGCTCGGTGCGCGGATCGGTGACATACATCTCGAATCGCCCGGCCCACCTGGTGCCTGCACCCGATTCGTCGACGTCGAATCGGATCTGCTGCGCTTCGGCCCATTCGAAGAGGAGCCGGTGCGCGCGCATCGAGTGGTTGATGTACCGCAGCACGACGTAGTCGCCGGCGGGCATCGCGCCTCGCATGACCTTCTCGTCACCCGGGGCTGTCGCGAAGGCGCCGACCTCGATGTCCATCTCGCCGGCCATGTCGACGGTGTGCAGCCGCAGGTAGAACGAACCGACCGGCTGGACACCGCGAGCCTGCATCCAGTCGATGAGCTCGGCGAGTAGGCGATCGCGTTCCGCGAGCATCCCGCGAAATGGGGTGCGCTTTCGCATCCCCAAAGTGGGGCGCGAATTCCGATGTTCTACATGCGGGCCGTCGACAACCTCCACGTCGGTTCCCTTCACCAGAGGCGATCTCGACAGTACTGCACACCGTTCGAGATCTAGGCGTTAGAGTTGCGCGGTATGCCAGGTCCGGACCGAACTGCGGTGCTCTTCGACGTCGATGGCACGCTCGTAGATGCCGTCGCGAATCAGCGGCGGATCTGGGCGCGCTGGGCCGATCTGTTCGGGCTGGACGGCGAGCAGGTCTACGCACTCGCGCTGCGATCGCGTCCCGCCGAAACAGTTGCGCGCTTCCTGCCACATCAGGAACGCGCGGAAGCGCTCGAGCAGTTCCAGCGGCTCGAGGACGATGACGTTCGGGGGGGGTGACTACCGGGCGTTCGCCGGCGCCGGCCGGTTGCTGCGAGACATGGAGGCCGGCAGCTGGGCTCTGGTCACGGCCAACCTCCGTCGGCGGGTGGAAGGCCGATTCCGGCGTTTGAAGCTGCCCATCCCTCCGGTGATCGTCGACGCGGAATCCACGACTCGCGGTAAGCCCCACCCTGAGCCGTACCTCGCAGCAGCGACCGCACTTCAGGTCGACCCCGCTCGCTGCCTCGTCATCGAAGACTCAGACTCCGGAGTATCGGCCGGCATCGCCGCGGGGATGACCGTCTGGAGCGTGAACAGCTCGATCCCACCGAGCGGTTCACACCGGCATTTTCCTGCACTGGCAGATGCCACCGCGGACATCATCCGGTTTGTGGGTTAGCTCGACGATTCTGGTGCGTTGACGCCACGCGCGCGGCTGATCGCTGGGATCGGCCCGCGGAACGGATCGACTCCATGGATGCACCGCCCTGGGCCCCCGGGCCCGCAGAGCGAACTTCACCGGGGTGGCGGGGCCGACCTACCAGATGGTGCCGCCGCCGAGTGAGATGCCGCCCCACGTGAGCGCGATGAAGATTGCAGCGAACACGACAGGAGCGATGCCCTTGCCGCCCCGCGCGAGGCCCTTGAGGAGGCCGATCACCGCGAGGACCGCGGCGACGATGGAAAGGCCGCCGCCCACGATCAGCCCGATGAACAGTGGGATCGGCATGAGCACGAGGCCGGCGAGGGCGAACCAGAACGCGGCCCATGCAGTCGGATTGGAGCGGCGTTCTACGGAGGAGGACATGCGTCCATTATCCCGTGTGCGCCGACCGCAGCCCGCCGAACGCGGCAGCCACTCCACACACCGACCGGGCCGACGCCCAGCCTCACGCCGATCTCCCCGCGGCAGAAAAGATGAGCGGATGCCCCCTCCCGGGCATCCGCTCATCTCATGTCATCGATTCAGGCGGGGACTCAGAACGGGTTCGGGGTCAGGGTGTACTTCGTCTGCAAGTATTCGTGGATGCCCTCGGCGCCGCCCTCGCGCCCCAGGCCCGACATCTTCCAGCCGCCGAAAGGAGCGGCGGCGTTGGAGACGACCCCCATGTTGAGGCCCATCATGCCGGTCTCGAGGCGCTCGATCATCCGCTGCCCGCGAGAGAGGCTCTCGGTGAAGACGTACGAGACGAGGCCGTACTCGGTGTCGTTCGCGAGACGCACCGCGTCGTCCTCGGTGTCGAACGGGATGATGGCGAGCACCGGCCCGAAGATCTCCTCGCGCAGGATGTCGGAGCCCGGCTGCACGTCGGTGACGACGGTGGGCTCGTAGAACGTGCCCGGCCCCTCGACCTCGTTGCCGCCGGTGGCGACCTTGGCGCCGCGGTCGACGGCATCCTGCACGAGCTGCGACGCCTTGGCGACGGCGCGGTCGTCGATGAGCGGGCCGATGGTCACGCCGTCCTCGGTGCCGCGACCGATCGTGAAGCCGTTGACGCGCTCGGTCACCCGCCGCGCGAACTCGTCGGCGACGGAGCGGTGCACGATGAAGCGGTTGGCCGCGGTGCAGGCCTGACCGATGTTGCGGAACTTCGCGAGCATCGCGCCGTCGACCGCCTTGTCGAGGTCGGCATCGTCGAAGACGACGAACGGGGCGTTGCCGCCGAGCTCCATCGAGGTGCGCAGCACGCCCTGCGAGGCCTGCTCGAGCAGACGCTGACCGACCTGCGTCGAGCCGGTGAACGACAGCTTGCGCAGGCGCGGGTCGCGGATGATCGGCTCGGATACCGCACCCGAGGTCGACGTGGTGAAGACGTTGACGACGCCCTTCGGCAGGCCGGCATCCTCGAGGAGCTTCGCGAAGAACAGGGTCGTCAGCGGCGTCAGCTCAGCGGGCTTGATCACCACGGTGCAGCCGGCGGCGAGCGCCGGTGCGATCTTGCGCGTGGCCATCGCGAGCGGGAAGTTCCAGGGCGTGATGAGGAAGCACGGACCGACGGGATGCTGCGACACGATCATGCGGCCGGTGCCCTCGGGGTTCGCGCCGTAGCGGCCCTGCACGCGAGCGGTCTCTTCGCTGAACCAGCGCAGGAACTCGCCGCCGTAAGCGACCTCGCCGCGTGCCTCGGCCAGCGGCTTGCCCATCTCGATCGTCATCAGCAGCGCGAAGTCGTCCTTGCGCTCCTGCAGCAGGTCGAAGGCGCGACGCAGGATCTCGGCCCGCTCGCGCGCCGGCGTCGCGGCCCACGCCGGGAACGCCTCCACGGCCGCGTCGAGCGCGGCTTTGCCGTCCTCGGGCGACGCGTTCGCGATCTCTTTGACGACCTCGCCGTTGCTGGGGTCGTAGACCTTCAGCGTCTTGTCGCCGGATGCCGGGCGCCACTGGCCGCCGATGAACAGACCGTCGGGCACGGACGCGAGCAGTTCGCTCTCACGGGTTTCGGTGATCGTCGTGGTCACGGGGACTCCCTTGTCGGTTCCGGATGCGGGCTGCCTGCGGCATCCGTTTGTGTCGATGTCTACCGGGCCAATTCTGCCCGTCGCCGCCGCGGCGGCCGATATACGTGATGTACAGCGGAAGAGGTTCTTTCGCCGTCGCGGAGGGCGCTCAGCCGGCGATGGTCGCCGGCTGCCGCTGAGGCAGGAACGACCGCGCGAAGAACGCGGACAGCTCGTCCGTCGCCTCGAGCGGGAAGACCCCGGCGACGTACTGATCGGGGCGCACGACCACGACCACGCCGTCGCGCGACAGCCCGCGCTCCTCGAAGATGTCGTCGGTCGTCCACGCGCTCGGGGCGGCCGCATAGACCTTCTCCCAGTCGGTGAGTCCGAGCGGTCCCGTCTTCGGCAGGAAGAGCTGGGGCACCCGCGTGAGATCCACATCTTCGTGGCGCTGCTGATAGACGACCTTCACGTCGAGCACCGCGTCGATGTCGGCGCCTTCCGGCGTGAACCGGAGGACGGGCGACTCGGGCGACGCCATGAAGGCGGCCCAGTCCGAGAGGACGGATGCCTCGCCCGCGCTCTGCGCGTCGGCGAAGGCCCCGGCCGCGGTGTCCGCAAAGGCATAGACCCGCCAGCGCCCGTCTGCGCGCGCGTGGTGCCCGAGGTGGATCGGGTTCCCGTCGCATACGCGCACTACCTCGACGGACTTGAAGCGCTTGCCCAGTGGGAAGCCTTCGGCGAGCTGCTGGTGCGCGGCATCCGTCACGATCATCGACGGGCCGTACTGCGTCATGAAGCCGGACGGGAACTCGGCCGTGCCGAGGTAGAACGTGGCGAGCTCCTGCGGGTCGGAGATCTCCTCGGGCTTGCGTGCCATGAGGGCCGACCACTCCCGGTCGAAGTCGATGAGCTGCTGCGCCACCGGCTGCCGCTCGGCGGAGTACGTCTCGAGCAGTGACGCGGGACTGAGGCCGGTGAGAACGTGCCCGAGTTTCCAGCCGAGGTTGAAGCCGTCCTGCATCGAGACGTTCATGCCCTGCCCGGCCTTCGCGCTGTGCGTGTGGCAGGCGTCGCCGGTGAGGAAGACTCGCGGGGCGTGGCTCTGGTCGGGGTCGACGTCGTCGAACTTGTCGGTGACGCGATGGCCGACCTCGTACACGCTGTGCCAGGCGACCTGCTTCACGTCGAGCGAGTACGGGTGGAGGATCTCGTTCGCCCGGCGGATGATCTCGTCGATCGGGGTCTGGCGCACGCGGTGGTCGTCGTCGGCGGCCACCTCTCCCAGATCGATGTACATGCGGCTGAGGTAGCCGCCCTCCCGCGGGATGTGCAGGATGTTCCCGGCGGTGGAGTTGATCGCGCACTTGGTGCGCCAGTCGGGGAAGTCGGTGTTGACGAGCACGTCCATGACCCCCCACGCGTGGGCCGCGAACTGCCCGACGTGCTTGCGGCCGATCGCCTCGCGCACACCGCTGCGAGCCCCGTCGGAGCCGACGACGTACTTGGCGCGCACGGTGCGCTCCTCGCCGGCGCGCTCCCCCGCCACGTACTTGACGCGCACCTCGACCGGGTGCTCGCGCTCTTCATCCACGGTGAGGCCGACGAACTCGATGCCGTAGTCGGGCACGATCCGCCCCGGCCCCTTGGCCGCCGCCTCGGCGAAGTAGTCGAGCACGCGCGCCTGGTTGACGATGAGGTGCGGGAACTCGCTGATCTTGAACGCGTAGTCCTCGGTGCGCGCGGTGCGCACGATGTTGCGCGGGTTCTCGGGGTCGGGCCCCCAGAAGTTCATCCAGGCGATGTTGTAGGCCTCCGCGACGATGCGTTCCGCGAACCCGAACGCCTGGAAAGTCTCGACGCTGCGCGGCTGGATGCCGTCGGCCTGGCCCAGCACGAGCCTGCCGTCGCGACGCTCGATGATCCGCGTCGTGACACCGGGGAACTGCGACATCTGCGCGGCGAGCAGCATGCCCGCGGGACCGGAGCCGACGACGAGCACGTCCATCTCGTCGGGCAGGTCGGCGGGGCGGTCCATGCCGGTCCCGGCGGCATCCTGCACGCGCGGGTCGCCCGAGACGTAGCCGTGGTGGTGGAACTGCATCGGTGTCCTCCTCGGACGACGGTGTCGAGGGCTTGTGGTCAGGGGTGTCGTGTTCTATATTCGAACACGCCGTTCTACTATTGAACAGATCGTATACGACCCGCGTCGACGCGGCAAGGCCGCCCTGTCCCTGGGGCGCGATACTTCACGAATGTCCGCGAAAGGACCCCGCACGATGACATATGTGAAGTCTCGGCAGGGGACGGGGGGCCGCATCGCTCCCGCCTCGCAGACGCTGAGCCGCGGCATCCGGATCCTCGAAGTGCTCGCCGAGGCGCGCGGCCCACTGTCGATCGACGAGATCGCCCTGCGCCTCGACGTGCACCGCTCGGTCGCCTATCGGCTGCTGCGCACGCTCGAGGATCACGGGCTGGTCGAGCGAGACCCCGCCGGTCGTGTCGAACTCGGTGCGCGGATGGCCGCCCTCGCCGCGGGCGTGGCGCACGATCTGCAGGCCGAGGCCCTCCCCGAGCTCACCGCGGTCGCCGGCGACCTGGGTGTGACGTGCTTCCTCGCCGTGCTCGACCACGACGAGTGCGTGACGCTCTCGAGCGTGGAGCCGCGTCACGCCGTGAACCCCGTCGCGCAGCGGCCCGGTACGCGGCATCCGATCACGCGCGGCGCACCGGGCAAGGCAATCCTGTCGCTGCTGCCGGAATCCTCGTGGCCGGACGAGGTGTCGGAAGGGCTCGCGGCGGAGGTGAGGGATGCCGCGGCCCGCGGTTTCGCGACGAGCCACGACGAGGTGATCCCCAGCCTGCGGGCCGTCGCCGTGCCGCTGGTCGTGCGCGGGCGCGGGCCGGCGGCGATCGCCGTCGTGTTCGTCGCCAGCGCGCACACGGACGAGGCGATCGCCGCGCGCCTGACGGAGTCGGCCACCGCGATCCGCGACGCGCTCGGCGGATGAGGCATCAGGTCTCGCTTTGCTCACTCAAGGACGGGCGTCGGTCTGCCGGTCGTTGAGCGAGCGAGGAACGAGCGAGACGAAACGCAGCGAACTGACGACGAGCCCTGCTCTGCGCCAGGCTCTTGGCGTTTCGTCTCGCTTCGCTCGCTCAACGACCGGGGAAGAAGTCCTGCACGAAGCGGATGTTGTGCTCGGCCACCCGCTGCGGGACGCCGGCGAAGGCCTCGGCGCGTGCGTCCGACGCCATGTACACCTTCTCCAGCGCGAGGAAGGCCGCTTCGTCGCCCTCGGCGCTGACCGCCCACACGAACTCGCTCGTCTCGCGGAGGCCGTAGGCGAACTCGATCGCGAAGCCCGCCGCCGGCCGCACCTTCGGCATCCATTCGCCCCACCAGGAGACGAACGCGTCGTACTCCCCCTCGACGAGCGTGTACCGGCGCAGCTGGATCGTCTTCATGACTCCCATCTTGGCGGAAGTCCTATACTCGGACTGTCCGACGGGAATGACCCCGCCGGTGCTCGAAAAATGGGCACGCAGCGCGCACGCGCGAGACACACACGGCCTCAGCATCCGTCCCTGTCTCGAAAGGCTTCGCCATGCCCGCCAATCCGGCTATGAGCACCGTCTCCGCGCACGTCGCCCTCACCCTCGCCCGCCACATCGACCACGTCTTCGGCGTGATGGGCAACGGCAACGCGTATTTCCTCGACGCGCTCGAGCGGTCCACCGAGGTGCAGTTCACCGCGGTGCGGCATGAGGCCGGCGGTGTCGTCGCCGCGGACGCGTACCACCGCGCCTCGGGGCGTCTCGCGGCCGCAACGGCGACGTACGGCGCCGGCTTCACCAACACCATCACGGCTCTCGCCGAGGCCGTGCAGGCGCACGTGCCGCTCGTGCTCGTGGTCGGCGACGAGCCGACGTCGGGCCCGCGCCCGTGGGACGTCGACCAGATCGCCCTCGCGTCGGCCGTCGGTGCGCGCACGTATACCGTCGGGCGAGCGGATGCCGCGGCCACGACCGTGATCGCCATCGAGCACGCCCTCACCTACCGGGTGCCGACGGTGCTCGCGATCCCCTACGACGTCGCCGCCCGCGACGCCGGCCCGGTGCCCGGGGCGCCGGAGCCGCGGCTTCCCGATCCCGTCGCCCCGACCGGAGAGTTCGCGCGCGCCGCGGTGCGCGAGATCGCCGAGGCGCTCGCCGGCGCCCGTCGGCCGTTCCTGCTCGCGGGCCGCGGGGCGTGGATCTCGGGCGCCGGCGAGGCGCTCGGCGCCCTCGCCGACGCCACCGGAGCTCTCACCGCCTCGACGGCGCTCGGGCGCGGCGTCTTTCCGAACAGCGACTTCGACCTCGGGGTGACCGGCGGCTTCGGGGCGGAGAGCGCGATGGAACACGTGCGCGAGGCCGACGTCGCGGTGGTGTTCGGGGCGTCTCTCAACCACTTCACGATGCGCTTCGGAGATCTGTTCTCGCCCGGCACGCGCATCTTCCAGGTGGACATCGCGCCGACGGCCACCCACCCGCACGTCGGCGGGTATGTGCGCGGCGACGCGCGCCTGGTCGCCCAGGCGATCACGCACGAAGTGCGGAAGATCGCGGCCGAGCCCGCCGACTGGCGCGAGGCGGTCGACGTGGCCGCGGCACGCGGGCACGACGTCGGTGACGGATTAGCCCCCGACGGCCGGCTCGACCCGCGCTCGGTCGCCGCGCGCATCGGCGAGCTCCTGCCGATGGACCGCGTCGTGGTATCGGACGGCGGTCACTTCATCGGCTGGGCGAACATGTTCTGGCCCGTCGCGTCGCCCGACCGCATGATGATGGTCGGCACGGCCTTCCAGTCGATCGGACTCGGCTGGCCCTCCGTGCCCGGTGCCGCACTGGCGAAGCCCTCGGCCACGGTCGTGCTGACGACGGGCGACGGCGGCGGGCTCATGGCGCTCGCCGACCTCGAGACAGCCGTCCGTGTCGCGCGCGGCCGCGGGCTCGCCGTGGTGTGGAACGACGCGGCATACGGTGCCGAGGTGCACCTGTACGGCCTCAAGGGACTCGCCGAGGCGCCCATGCGCATCCCAGAGGTGGACTTCGCCGCCCTCGCGGCGGGCGTCGGCGCCGAGGGGGTCGTCGTGCGCGGCCTCGAGGACCTCGAACGCCTCGCGACGTGGGTGACCGAGCCCGAGGCATCCCGCGCGTTCCTGGTACTCGACTGCCGCATCTCGGGCGAGATCGTCGCGCCGTATCAGCGCGAGATCATCCGCGTGAACTCCTGACCTCGGCGAGAAGCCGACCGCTCCGTGCGCGTCACTCCCCCGTGAAGTCGGGCTTGCGCTTCTGCTGGAACGCGGCGAAGCCCTCGCGGTAGTCGGCGGTGGCGCGCAGCGCCTCCTGTCCACGGGCCTCCTGGGCGACGGCATCCCACAGTCTCTCGTCGCGGAGGCCGGCGATGAGGCGCTTCGAGGCCAGGAACGCGGCGGTCGGACCGGATGCCGCCACCACCGCCCGCTGCCACGCGAAGTCGAAGACCTCCTCGACGGGCAGGGCGCGGCTGAACAGACCCGCCGCGACCGCCTCGGCGCCGCTCAGCATGTCGCCGGTGTAGATGAGGTCGAGCGCCCGATGGGCACCCAGTCGCTCGTAGAGCAGGGCGTGGCCGCCGGAGTCGAGCATCGCTCCGAGGCTCGCGAACGGCGACCCGATCTTGGCGTCGTCGGCGACGTAGACCACATCGGTCGCGATGGCGAGCCCCAGCCCCACTCCGAGGCATGCGCCGTGCACGGCGGCGAACGTCGGAGCGGGGAACGCGGCGATCCGCCGCATGAGCGTCTCGACGCCGGCAAGATACTGGGGCACATCGTCGGTCTCGGGGTCGACGCCGGCAATGTCGCGCCCGGCGCAGAAGGCCCGGCCTTCGGCCCGCAGCAGCAGCGCGCGCACGCCGGACTCCTCGGCGCTGCGGTAGGCGGCATCCATCTCGCCCAGCGCCCGCAGCGAGAGGGCGTTGAGCTTCTCGGGGGCGTTCAGCACGACCTCGGCGACATCGCCGGTGATGGACAGCTCGATCATCTCGATCCTCCGCGTTCGAAAAGGCTAGACGTCGTAGTCGACGACGACGGTATCGGTCGTCGGGTGGGATTGGCAGGTGAGCACGTACCCGCGTTCGAGTTCTTCGGGCTCGAGCGCGTAGTTCTCGGTCATCGTGACCGACCCCTCCAGCAGCCTGGCGCGGCACGTGCCGCAGACCCCGCCCGCGCAGGCGAAGGGAACATCTGGCCGCACGCGCAGCGCCGCATTGAGGATCGACTCGTGCGCGGCGACCGGGCTGTCGACCGCCTGCGACTGGCCGTCGAGGGTGAACTCGATGCGACGCACGGGCTCGTCCGGGGCGACGACCACCGGGCGACCGGCCGACGGCTCGGCGCGCTCGCCCTCACCGGTGGTGAACAGCTCGTAGCGCACGTGCGCGGGGTCGATCCCTATGTCGGCGAGGGTGTCGCGGCAGAGCTGCACCAGCTCGAACGGTCCGCAGAGGAACCACTCGTCGACGGTGTCGGGCAGCACGAGCTCGTCGAGGATGCGCCGCAGGCGCGGCTCGTCGATGCGCCCCGACAGCAGCGGAGCAGTGCGCTGCTCGCGCGACAGCATGTGGTGCAGGGCGAGCCGCGTCGGATACCGGTCCTTCAGATCGGAGAGCTCGTCGAGGAACATCACGTCGAGGCTCGAACGGTTCGTGTACACGAGCGTGAATCGCGACGTGGCGGACCGCGCCAGTACGGTGGCGGCGAGCGCCATGAGCGGCGTGATGCCGGAGCCTGCCGCGATGCCCGCGACGTGCGAGCCGTCGAGGTCGGCGAGCTTCGAGGTGAAAGTGCCCTGCGGACTCATGACGTCGAGCTGGTCGCCCGCGCGCAGCTCGGTCTGCGCCCACGTCGAGAACCGGCCGCCCTGGTCGCGCTTGATGGCGACGCTGATGGTGCGCGGACCATCGCCGCCACCGCCCGCGTCCTCCGCGCGGCACAGCGAGTACGAGCGGCGCAGCTCCTGCCCGTCGAGCACCGTCCGCAGCGCCACATGCTGGCCGGCGAGGTAGTCGAACTCGCCGCGCACCTCTTCGGGGATCGCGAACGTCACCTCGACCGCGGCGTCCGTCAGCGGCCGGACCGCTGCGACCCGGAGCGTGTGGAAGCGCGCGCGATGCCGGCTGCCCCGCGGTCCACCCACCGAGGTGGTGAGCAGCGTCTCGGCGATGCGCTGGTTCTCCTGATCCGGTTTTCCCGGTCCCTGGGCCTGTCGAAGGGCGTCGGGCTCCATCAGTGCACCTTGAAGTGGTCGAACGGCTCGAGACAGGCGCGGCACTCGTACAGCGCCTTGCACGACGTCGACCCGAACCGCGCGAGCTCACGGGTGTCGAGCGACCCGCAGCGCGGGCACCGCACCGACAGCTGCACGCGGATCGGACCCGCGACCGCTGCACGCCCGTTCGGCGGCGCGATGCCGTAGTCGACGAGCTTGCGCTTGCCGGCATCCGTCATCCAGTCCGTCGTCCATGCGGGCGCGAGCACGAGACGCACGTCGACGTCGTCGAATCCGGCGGCCGTGAGGGCGAGCACGACGTCGTCGCGGATCGCATCCATCGCGGGGCATCCCGAATAGGTCGGCGTGATCGTCACCGTGACGCGCCCGGGGGCGCCGGAGTCGTCGGCGACGACCTGGACGTCGCGCAGTACGCCGAGATCCTCGATCGTGAGCACGGGCACCTCCGGATCGAGAACGGATGCCGCGGCCTGCCACGCCCGTGCGGCGGCGCTGACGACGGCCGCCGACTGCGGATCGGCGCTGCCCGGAGGCTCGAGGCGTTTCGTCTCTGCGTTTCGACTCGCAATCTCGCTCAACGACCGCGTTCCTCGCTCGCTCAACGACCGGGTGCCTTGCTGGGTCATCACCACGTCGCCCCCGGATGCTGCCGCGCGAGCACCTGCATCTCGGCGAGGAGAAAGCCCAGGGTCGAGAAATGGTGCCCGTTCCGACCACCGGCCGACGACATCGGCCCGGTCGGAAGCTCCACCTCCGCCTCGGCGAACACGGCGGCGATGACCGCATCGAACGCCGGCTGCAGCGTCGACGGCCGCACGGCCACGCCGTCGAGCCGGTCGATGAGCGGCTCGTCGCGGAACAGCTCCGCCACGTAGGGCCAGACGTCGCCCACCGCCCGGATCATCCGACGGCGCGATTCGTCGGTGCCGCCGGCGAGCCGCAGCGTCCACTGCACGGCGTGGTCGCGGTGGTACTCGACCTCCTTGACGGCCTTCGCCGCGATCGCGGCCAGCGTCACGTCGGAAGAATCCTGCAGTGCCGTGTTCAGCTCGAAGAGGTAGACGGATGCCGCCAGCTGGCGCACGATCGTCTGCGCGAAGTCTCCGTCGGGCTGCTGGAAGAGCCAGGCGCAGCGAAACTCCGGCTCGTCGCGCCAGTAGGCGAGGTCGTCCTCGCTGCGGTCGTCGTAGGTGCCCGCGTAGCGGAGGAACGAGCGCGCATGCCCGAGAAGGTCGAGCGCGATGTTGGCGAGCGCGACGTCCTCCTCGAGTTCGGGGGCGCGCGCGATCCACGCCCCGAGCTGCTGGGAGAGGATCAGCGCGTCGTCGCCGAGCCACAGGGCGTACTCCGCGACGTCCGCGGATGCGGCACGCCCCTCCCCACCCGCGAGCTCGGCCGACAGCGCGACCCGCTCGACGGTCACCTCGCCGTGCGGATCGTCTCGGAGATCGGGTCGCGACGTTTCGTCTCCCTCGTTCCTCGGTCGCTCGACGACAGGCGGTGTTGCGGTCGTTGAGCGAGCCTGCGAGTCGAAACGCAGAGAAGAAACTCCCTGGTCGTCGGGATACACGTGGATCACAGGTGCGGCACCCCCTCCGACGCCGTGTAGTACGTGGCGTGGCGGTAGTTCTTGCCCGCGGGGCTCTCGAAGAACGCGCCCTTCGAATCGGGGTCGCTCGTGGTGATCGCATCGGCGGGCACCACCCAGATCGACGTGCCCTCGCCGCGACGCGTGTAGACGTCGCGGGCGTTGCGCAGCGCGAACTCCGCGTCGGGGGCGTGCAGCGAGCCGGCGTGCACGTGGCTGAGGCCCCGCCCGGCGCGGACGAACACCTCCCAAAGAGGCCAGGACTCGCGCGGCGAAGCGCCTGAGGTCGTCACCGCGCCACCTCGTTCCCGGTCGTTGAGCGAGCGAAGCGAGACGAAACGCGATCGACGTCCGCCGCGGACTCACTGCGTTTCGTCTCGCTCGTTCCTCGCTCGCTCAACGACCGGGAACTGCGCTCGCCACCGCCGCGCTCATCGCCCAACGAGCGGATGCCGGCCTGCTTGCGGGCGTATTCGGCGGCGGCCTCGCGCACCCAGGCGCCGTCCTCATGCGCGTTGCGCCGGTTGCGGATGCGCTCGCCGTTCATCGCGCCGCGGCCGGCGATCACCTCCTGCAGCTCGGTCCAGTCGATGTCACTCGTGTGCCACCGCTGCGCCTCTTCGTCCCAGCGCAGCTCGGCGTCGGGGAGCGTCACACCCAGCACCTCGGCCTGGGGCACCAGCATCCCGATGAACCGCTGCCGGAGGTCGTCGTTCGAGAAGCGCTTGATCTTCCACGCCATCGACTGCGCCGAGTTGGGCGACGCCTCATCCGGGGGCCCGAACATCATGAGCGAGGGCCAGTACCAGCGGTCCACGGCATCCTGCGCCATCCGCCGCTGGGCCGGCGTGCCCTGCATGAGGGTCAGCAGGATCTCGAAGCCCTGCCGCTGGTGGAACGACTCCTCCTTGCAGATGCGCACCATCGCGCGTCCGTACGGACCGTACGATGCACGGCAGAGCGGTACCTGGTTGCAGATCGCGGCACCGTCGACGAGCCAGCCGATCGCGCCCATGTCGGCCCAGGTGGGGGTCGGATAGTTGAAGATCGACGAGTACTTCGCCCGGCCGGCGATGAGCTGCTCGGTCATCTCGTCGCGCGTGATGCCGAGGGTCTGCGCCGCGGAGTAGAGGTACAGCCCGTGCCCGGCCTCGTCCTGCACCTTCGCCATGAGAATCGCCTTGCGTTTGAGGCTCGGCGCACGCGTGATCCAGTTGCCCTCCGGCTGCATGCCGATGATCTCGGAGTGCGCGTGCTGCGAGATCTGCCGGATCAGCGTCTTGCGATAGGCCGCCGGCATCCAATCCCGCGGCTCGATGCGCGAGTCGGCCTCGATGATCGCGTCGAAAGCCGCCTGCTCGGCAGCCTCGTCGATCAGCACATCGGTCGTCATCATCGACTCCTCAATTACAGACCGTTCGTTCAGTAAAGTGTACGCCCGGGACGGATGCCCGACAAGGCACTCAGTCGGCGGCATCGTGGTGCGGGCGCCGTATGGTGAACGACCGCCCCCGGAACTCGGCGACGACGTCGCCCGTCTCGTCGGTCACGCTCACGTCGTACAGCCCGCTGCGGCCGGTCAGGGCACGGCGTCGTGCGTGCGCCGTGAGCGTCTGACCCGCGTACGTCGCCTTGAGGAACGAGATGTCGGCGCCGGCCGCGACCGTGATATCGGCATCCGTGTCCGCTTCAGCCGTGGCCACGGCGTTGCAAGCCATCGCGAACGCTGTGTCGGCGAGGGCGAACACCATTCCCCCGTGCGTGATCGCGAAGCCGTTGGTCATGTCCTCGCGCACGCGCATCGACACGACCGCCTCCCCCGGCTCGTCGCGTTCGACGACCATGCCCAGCGCCGCCGACGCGCGATCGCGTTGCAGCATGCGCCGCTGGCCGGCGAAATGCGCGGCAGGATCGGTCACGCCCCGCCCCCTGCCGACACGGGGTCTCCCGTTGGCGCGTCCGGCGCCTCCGCAGTCTTGGCCACCAGCGTGAGCACGTCGTACGTCGCGACGATCTCGTCGCGCTGGTTGAGGATGACGGCGTCCCAGCGCACCTCGCCGTAGTCGTCCGTCTCGCGCGGGGTGATCTGCTTCGCCGTCAGCACGACACGGATCTCGTCGTCGGGCGACACCGGGGTCACGAAGCGCAGGTTCTCGAGCCCGTAGTTCGCGAGCACCGGACCCGGATCCGGGTCGAC
>NZ_MWLP01000059.1:0-30430 GCF_010634885.1 Microbacterium sp. B35-04
CGCGGCACGATGAACGACCCTCATGTGAAGAGGGCGATGACACCGAGGGCAGCGAGTGGCGTGACCGCGACTGCCAGTACAGGTATGCCGCCGACACAGCCGTCAGAAGTGCGAGGACCAGGCGCATCGCGGGCGATCGCCAGACAGCGATGATCAGCCTGAGTGCGAGGGAGGATGGTTGTGAAAACGCTTTCCCTTTGCTTGAATCGTTCCATCAACCGGGTGCCTCACTGCCGATGCACTTCGTCACAATGCTGTGGCAGCACCAGAAATGAGAGAGAAGCTCAATGAAAGCCTTTACTCGAACAGCCATCATGAGTGCCTGCGTCATCGGACTCGTCCTGTCAGGCGGCGCCGCCCACGCGGACACCCAGCAGCCGGCCGAGGCATCAATGCGGTCGGTGCTTGACGTGCTGAGCGGCAGCGTCGGCGAGGACGGCCGCAAGTACTATGTGTCCCCGACAGGTAGCGACACCGACCCGGGCTCGAAAGGCGCGCCGTTCAGGACGCTACTTCGGGCGCAGGAGGCGGCATCCGCCGGTGATGTCGTGTATATCCGCGGCGGGCTGTACGACGAGTTCGAGATCACCGAGACAGACAACCCGCACGAAAGCGTCTATCACTACGTCAATCCCATCTCCAAGAGCGGGATCACCTACATGGCCTACCCCGGTGACTCGCGTCCGGTGTTCGACTTCAGCAACGTGCCCACCGACCAGCGCGTGGCGGCCTTCTACATCGAGACCGCTGTGACCGACGTCAACTTCGTGGGCTTCGATGTGACGGGCGTGAAGGTGGGCAATCAGAAGCAGTCGGAGGCGTTCCGCATCGCCGGCGGCGCCAACTTCGTGAACATGGCCGCCTACGGCAATGAGGCATCCGGCTTCTACTACACGATCGACGGCACCGGTGCCGTGGTCGACTCCGACGCGTACGACAACGTCGGCCCGACTGCGACCGCAGCCTCGAACACGGACGGCTTCGGCGCGCACGCGAAGAACGTGTGGTTCATCAACTCTCGCGCCTGGAACAACAGCGACGACGGTTTCGACAGCATCTCCTCGGTAGGGCGCGTCGCGCACGTCGGCGACTGGGCGTTCGACCACCACGGCAACCAGGACGGCGTCGGCGACAAGAACGGTTTCAAGGTCGGCGGATACGCGTACCGCACGACGGGCCTACCCGATCCGATTCCCGTGCACACCGTGATCGACTCGCTGGCCGTTGACAACGGCGGGAACAATTTCTATGCGAATCACCAGCCCGGGCAGGCGGCGTACTGGATCAACAACACGGCGACCGATCCCGGATACGGCGCGAACTACAACATGCTCGAGCGCGTGAGCCCGACGAGCCCGGACGACATCGCCGGATTCCGGGAGGTGCTGCACGGCAACCTCGCCTACGAGGGCCGGACGACTTCGAACAACGACACCACGCCCGAGAACGAGACGAACAACTCCTGGACGATCGGGGAGGGCCTGACGCTGACCGACGACGACTTCGTCAGCGTCGACAGCAGGCAGCTGACCGCGGCGCGGCGCGCGGACGGCAGCCTGCCCGAGGTCACCTACTTCAAGCCGGTCGCGGGAACAGCCGCGGACGAGAACGACCTGGGATACCTCGCCAACGCGAATGACCCGTACGCCACGCTCAGCGAACTCGTTATCACGTATACGCAGTCGGGCGACATCTCCAGCGCCCAGCTCAACGAGCAACTGCAGCTCGAGCTGCAGCGGCACCGGCCAGAGCAGTTCGTGAAGGCCCTCAGTGACGCCCCGAGTGACCAGATCAACGACTACGCCGTCGACACCCTCACCCTGGTGGCGGCCGCGCTGACGTAGGCAGCGGCCAGCACCAACTGGGGGCATGATCGGGTGGTGGCTTCCCTCGAACACGGAGGCCACCACCCGCTTCCACCAGGATCTCGAAGACCCCCGCCGAGCGTGATCGCATGTACGAGCTCCACGATTTACTGGGAGCTCGTGGTACGCCGAAGGCCTGTTCAACGAGCAGTTCGCTTAAGGGGATCCTGGCTGGGCATGCGTGTTCGTACGGAGTGAGGACTGAGTGAGCACCGAGTTCTGGCGTTGTAGCGTGGCCGGACTGGATCCGTAGAATTCGCCCTCCTCTTTCGGCCGGTAAACGTCGACGACCCCATCGTGGAGGATGAATCGGACGTATGGCGACAGCTCACCTGACGGCGCGGGTGGGAGCTCGTTGGGTTCGATGTTGTAATCGGCGATGGTGTCGACAGAAGGCGCCGTGCACTCGAACACCGAGATGTGATTTTCCACGACCACGGCAAGGCATCGCTGATTCTCCAGCTTCGTCGTGCTCCATATCTGCAGCGGCCCGTACGAGCCGTACGAGACGAAGTCCGCGACGGTCAGGTCATACCTCACCGGGACGTCATCGTCGACAGGAATGGACGCATTTGCGGGTTGGCCCTGCGGAGTGAGTTGTGCGACCGGTTCGGGCTGGTCCGACTCACCGACGACGAAGACACCGATGCCGATGGCTGTGGCCAGCACCGCCACCGCGGCGATGACCCAGGGCAGCAAGCGGCGGCGGCGCCACCACGGTGCCGAGCGGGCTTCGTCGATCGGTTCGGAATCGGCGGTCGGAACCCCGGCGGGGTCTTGCCCGGTGATCGACCCTCCGTCAGCCTCATGCTCGGCGGACGCCCCATGGACAGGCTGCGGCACCGATGTCGACGCGGGGCGCGACCCTTCGAGAGGCTCAGGGACCGGGGCGCGTTCCGAGACAGGGGCTGGGAGCGCTGCGGCAGCATCAACGACGGGAGTCCGCCCTCGACGTTCGGCGGCCTCCAGTTCGGAAAGTCGAGCCTGAGCCCCCGAATCACCCGTGATGTCGGCATTCGGTCCGTAGGCGCGCCGTCGGAGGCGCTGCAGCTCGTCCGATTGCTCGAAGTCGGCCGACCCCCGCGGCGCATCCATGCCTTGATTATCCGCCCGGGCACGACACCCTGAAAGGGGGAGCCGGACGAAGCACGACGTCGCCATGACGGCATCTGCTTGACGATGGGGCCGCTCCCGCGCTGCCGCGGTGTGGAGATCCCACGGGACCGTTCCATGAGCATCGCCGGACGTGCGAGCGCTCCGACGCCAAAGCGTGGCTCATCGGCGCAGACGTTTATAGTCAACGGCGCACCCGATAGCGCAGGTGAAGCACCCGGTTGCCCTGAACAACTACGTCTGGGTCTTCGAGCAGGTGCTGCGAGTCGACGGAGCCGAAGTAGCGCTTGCCGGACCCGAGCACGACGGGTGCGACGTCCATGCGCACCTCGTCGACCAAACCTGCGGCGAGCACCTGGCCGCCGACGTCGCCAGCGGCGACCTCGACAGTGCGGTCACCCGCGAGCTCCCGCGCCTTGGTCACGGCCGCCTCGATGCCGTGGATGAAGTGAAACGGCGCATCGGGGTCCCAGTCCTCGGGTGCCGGCCGGTGTGTCACGACGACCACGTGGTCGATCCCACTCGGAGGCTCTCCGTCCCAGCCGTCCGTGATGTCGAAGCTGTGGCGGCCGGTGATTGTCACCCCGACTTGGTCCCAGTACGGCCGGATGTGGTCGTACGACGTTTGCGACACGTTCAGTACGCCACTGTCGTCCAACGGCACGTCACCGCTGACCAACCATTCGAACAGTGGACCGGGATCGTCGTTATCCGCAGCAATGAAGCCGTCCACCGAGACAGACGCATTCATGACTACTTTCCCCATGGGTTCCTCCTCTGTTCGGCCTTCCAAGTCTCGGGTGTCGTGAGTGGGCGCTCTTGTAAGAAATCAATCGGCTGGAAGCGGCCAGCCATCCAGCGCGTGGTCGGGATGTTCGCGTAGGAAGCGTTGCCGCACTTCGACATAGCGGGTCGGCGTGAGCCCCGTGAACTCCCGGAACTCGTGGACGAAGTGGGCCTGGTCGAAGTAGCCTGCGCCAGCGGCCACATCACCCCAGTCGATAGGTGCGGCCACGTTGATCGCCAGCACGGTGGTGGTGAACCGGTAGCTGCGCGCCAGCCGCTTCGGCGTGACGCCGATGACCTCCTTGAACCGCTTCGCCAAGTACGTGCTGCTGGCGCGGGCGGCCACGCCGAGGTCGCTGATCGGCACCGCTCCGCCGGTCTCCGCGATGGCGCTGCTCAGGTGGCGGACGATGTCCAGGCCGTTGATCACGCGCAGCCGTCGCACCAGTTCCTCCTCGAGCATCATCAGCATTTCGCGCGGTGCGTCCGCCGAGGCCAGGCGGCGGCGCAACTCAGCCGTGGCGGGATGGCCCCAGATCTGCTGCACCGTCGCCGGTCGGTCGCACAACTCGGCCGCGGGCATCGGAAGGAACGGTGCCAGCCCCACGGCCTGAAGTGGACGCCCACGGACCGCGTCGGGGTCGGATAGCCGAACTCCCACGCACGGGTGGGCGTGGTGACCGCGCAGCCGTCGGTGTACTCCACGGCCTCTTCGTCGCTGCCGGTGCGGATGAGAAACGGCGCCCCGAGGTTGACGATGAGCAAAGGCGCGGGCGCCGCCGGCAGGACGAACCGGGAGTACGGCGGGGCGCCCTCCAGGTAGTAGAGGTCGTCGATCAGCCCGTCGAGCGGCGGACCGGGCACCCTGGACATATACTCCACGCTGACATCATCGCGGACGGCCCGTCTGCATCGCGCGCCGCCGCAAAGGCTCGGCTCTGAGAGATCGTGACAGCACTCTTCCTTCGAGCAGCTGCTCGCGCACTCGAGTAGGTCGTATCGCTGCCAACTCGATCTACCCACCCGCGCCACAAGGCAGGGCGACGTCGATGGATCCGCAGCCATCGTGGATCTGGCCCAGGCGGTCACCGGCCTCGACCGTACGGCCCGTCTACTTCGGGGCTGTGCACAACATCGTCCCTGCCCCCGCAGAAACCTACGCATGGCCGGCGCCGCGAGCCGACTTCGGAATCTGGCACATCGACGCCGCACCGGTCGTCGACGGCAGTTGGATCAGCCTCGCCCGGCCCGACTCGCTCCTGCGGGATCGACACCGGTATCCGCATCGTCGATGCGGTCTGAGAGGGCCGCCGTAGCGTGCCAAGGACCGCGTTTCGGGCGCGTGAGGTCCTCACGCTTGCTGCCGCAACGCTCTGAACGGACCGGCGATCGTCGCGTCGCTGGGAAGTCGGTCAGTCCGGGCGCGTGTGGTCTTTGACATCGGGTTGCGCGCGCATGAGGTCTGCCAGTTCCTCCTCTGGCCGCGGGGCGACGGTCTCATCGACCTCGAGTTCCGGGATGCTCGACTCGCCAGGAGCAGGAATGTGAGACGGAGCGGGTTGTTCGTCGTAGGTGGACACGGGGAATCCTTCCGTCGTCCGCATTGGTTGCGTTCCGCTGAGCGTTGGCGGCAGTGGGTCGGTGACGGCTCATTGATCCGGTCGCTCGGTGAACCATATTCCGACGAGGTCGTCGGCCATACCGTCCATATCGATCCCGTCCTGGTTGCACGCGATGGCGCCCGTGGTCTGCCGGTCTGCGCTGACGCCGAACGCCGTGTAGAGACCTGCTCCGTCTCCGGGATGGCCGAGTGAGCCATCGGGGAAGACGAAGAGGCCCGGCCCGTAGGTGGATCCATCGTCCAGAGGTGCCCCGTTGCTCAGGGCATCTGCCAGCGTCTCTGCGCTCACCAATGACGGCTCACGCAGCTGCTCACCCCAGCGGACCAGGTCCGACACCGTCATCGTGACGAAGCCAGCTCCGTTCAGCACCCACGGCCACGCCTCCACCTCGGCGAACTCGGCGCTCGCATCCCCCTCGTAGCCCATGGGATCAGAGGCAATCGGCGGCCCGATCCTCGCCTCGAGATCCAACGGCGCGAAGACATTCGTCTCCATCCACGCGGTGAACTCCGTGTCGGTGACCGCGGTGACGATATCTGCGAGCAGCGCGTAGTTCGTATTCGAGTAGTCGAACTCGCCCGGGGTGCCGGGATGGGCGAGGGGACTGGTTCTCACGAACTCGAGGGCGTCGACGTTCGTCAGCGGCGGCGTGCCGAACATGCTCGGGGGCAATGACAGCACGTCCTCGATCCCAGAGGTGTGGTGCAACAGGTCGTTCAGCGTCAGTTGTTGCACCCATTCCGGCAGCCCGTCCAGATAGACGGCCGGTGAATGTTCCAGAGACAGTTCGCCTCTGTCGGCGAGCATGAGCACCGCGATCGCGGTGAACTGCTTACCCACCGAGCCGATGTGAATCGGGGTGGACCTCTCAAAATCCGTGTCCGTAGCAAGGTTCGCGAGCCCGCGGGCCTCAGCCCACACAACCTCACCGTCGACGGCGATGGCCGCGGAGCATCCCGGTGCGTCGTCGGGAACGCCCGCCTCGAGAATCGCAGTGCTCGCCGTGCGCTTGGCGTCGACCGGGTCGGCGGCGCAACCAGAAATCGCCGCGAGCAGCAGGACGGGGATGGCGACATGCGCGATACGGGACAGCCACATTGCCGCCTCCGGTGACAAGACCCTCTTGGCAGACCGCCACGGCAATCGAGGGCCGTCGAGCAAGCGTGGCGAGCAACGCGGTCGCCTACGAGTCGGGCCTGCCGACTCTGGGCACCGACGCGATGCTGGCTCCAGAATGCCCCACTTTCACCGGGGCCACCAGACCGGTGATGGCTCGGCCGCCGCAGGGTGTTCCGACACGTCCCGGGGCGGGCCTCTTGCCGGAAACCCACTTCGGCGATTGACCCCGTCCAGCCGAGACGGGGGCGCGACCACTGAGGCACCCGCATCCGTGCCTCGTCGCCCCCGCGTTCGTTTCGACTGCACAGGCGGCCCTGACTTCCGAGCGTCATCAGGTCGGATGCCGGAGCCTCCGTGAATGTCCAGGACGAGTAGGCGGCTCGGACGTCCATGCGTCCGAGCCGCCGACGACGGTGCGGAGAAGCTCAGGGCTTCAGTCGCCGCAGATGCCCCTCGCAGTGTCGTTCTTGGCCTGGCCGCCGACGGCCTGGACGACCTCTCCGACGCCGGTGAACCCGAGGGCCCCTTCGGTGTTGATCGTCTTGTGCACCTGGCCGAAGCACGCAGCGTCAGCGGGCGCAGCGCTGGCGGTGCCGGCGACGCCGAAGACGGCGAGCACGACGATCGCTCCGGTAGCGAGAATGCGCTTCATTGGACTTTCCCCTCCTGTTTGGCGGGTACCTGTTCACCCGCTATGAGGTAGTTCTCCCGCCCGCGTCGATTCGGATGCACTTCGGCGCCTCCAAGATTCGCCACCGAGCCCCGGGGATGAGGACTGGCAGCGCTTGTGACAGCGATGCCGACACGAAGAAGATCGAAGCATGGCGCTTCTTCGATCCTCCGCTTGGACGAAAACGCAGTGAGTGAGCTCTCACCTCGACTGCGAGCTGTCGTCGACGCACTGCCGCTGCGAGCAGGAATGCGCGTGCTCGAGATCGGCGGCGCCCCGGGTGCCGCGGCGCGAGCCGTCGCCGCCATAGTCGGCCCTTCCGGCTACGTGCTCGTCGTCGATCGCTCGGCGAAGGGAATCGCGCTCACCGAGAAGAATTGCAGCGCCGAGATCGAGCGCGGCACGATCGGCGTGCACCGCGCCGGCGTCGAGCACCTGGAGCTGCCTCGCAGTGAGCCGCGGTTCGACATCGCCTTCGCATGCCGGGTAGGAGTACTCGACGGGCGGCATCCCCGTCAGTACGCCGATGCCCTCACCCGACTCCGCAACGCGACGGTACCGGGTGCGCGCCTCTATGTGGACACCGGGGCGCCGCTGAACATCATTGAACTGCACCCGTAGGCACGCACAGACCCCTTCACTCGTACCCGGCGCACGGTTGCCGACCGGGACCGGGCCCCCACATGGCGGCGCCGGGTTGTGGGATCTTGGTGACATGTTCTCCGTCGCCGAGCGAACCGAGATCCGTACAGAGTTGATCACGCTCGCCAGGGAAGACCCGCGGGTGGGTGGTGCGGCGCTGGCGGGTTCGGCAGCTCGGGGCACGGAGGACGCGTGGTCCGACATCGACCTGCTTCTCCAGTTGAACCCCGCAGCGGACGAGCCGACGGTCGTGGACGACTGGACCGACGCGATCGACAAGAGATTCGGGGTCGCCGACACGCTGGACGTGTTTGCCGTCGGTGTCCGGTACCGCGTGTTTATGTTGCGCAGCTCGCTGCAGATCGACGTGTCGTTCTGGCCGCACGATCAGTTCCGTGCCACCGAGCCGGCGTTCCATCTGCTGTTCGGCACTCCGAACACGCCGACGACCCCCAGCCCACCGAACACCGACACGGCCATCGGAATGGGATGGCTGTACGCCATCCACGCGCGCTCCGCCATCGCGCGAGGAAAGTTGTGGCAGGCCGCCATGATGATCGACGAACTCAGGAACCGGGTCATCGACTTGAAGTGCTGCAGGGCCGGGTTGACCTCATGGCACGGGCGCGAGGTGGACGCCCTTCCTCGTGACGAGCTCGAGCAGCTCGAGGCGACACGCGTCTCGAACCTCACGACACACGAACTCGAAGCGGCCCGCCTACTGCTGACCGAACACCTCCTGCGCGAGGTCGCCCACATCGACTCGAGCCGGGCCGCCCGACTGGAACCCGCGTTCGTGGAACTCCGCGGACCGGCGGGCTGACAGACGACGCGCGGGGTGGCGAGGTGACCGCGTGGAAGCCTTGCTCACGCGGAAGCGCCTTGAACCGAGGCCGAGGCCGTGGCGCGGTGGAGGCACTGCAGCGTAGCGAGAGCCGCGAGCGTGGACTCGGCGCCGCGGTTGTCGTTGCGGCCCGTTGGTGTGAGGCCGTCGTACCCGGCACCTGAGACCGGATCGAAGAGCGGGACGCCGATGTCGTTGGCGCCCTCGAACCAGTCCCACGCTGCCTGCAGCGGTGTCAGCCAACTGTCGTCCCGGGTCGCGTCGAATGCCTGCACGCACGCCTGCGCGAGGCTCGCCGCTTCGATCGGCTGTTGATCGAATGCCGGGTGGGGATCGCCCGGTCCGCGTCCGCCGACCGGGGTCAGCGACAGATGGCCGTCGGGTGCCGTCTCGATCGAGATCAGGACACGGAGCAGGTCTGTTCCGCGTGCGACGAGCCGGTCGTCGCCCAGCCCGCGACCAGCGGCGATGAGCGCCTCCGGAACCACGGCGTTGGCGTAGCGCAGCCGCGGCTCGAGCCATAGCCATCCCGAGGCACCCGGCCGGTGCCCGCTGGTGGCGAGCGCGGCGCTGCGGAGCAGAGCGAGGGCAGCGCCATCCGCCCCGTCGTGGGCCGCCACTTCGGCCGCGCCGAGTGCAGCGAAGCAGCGCGCGCGCAGCCACGGGGAGCGGGCCTGCGCCGCCCGCTGGAAGGCCGCCGCGGCCCGCTCCCTGACCGAGGTGCGGCTCGAGCACCGCGCCGCCACCCCGAGCCCCCACAGGGCGCGGCCCCACCAGTCGCCGGTTCCGGGCACGTCGGTCCACTCGCCCTGGGCGTTCATGCGGTTGTGCGCGCGCCCGTCCTCCGCCACGGCTGCCTCCACGACGCGCAGGTAGCAGTCCGTCAGGGCGGCCGCGGCGTCCGATCGTCCGTCCTCCCGCGCTGCGACGGCGAGCCCACGGGCGACATCGTCGACGCAGTAGCCCAGCTCTCTGCGAGGCACGTCGCCCATCGCATGCTCGAAGAGGCCGTGCTCGTCGGTCATCCCCCGCAGGTGGGCGAGGGGGAGCTCTGTCGCAATCACGCCGCGCGCTCCGCTCGAAGCCGTTCGGCCAGGTCGAGGTAGAGCTCGGCGACCTCGGACCACGTCGGCCCGGAGCCGCCCCGCCGTGACGCGCGGCGATCCTCCCCGAGCGCCAGCATCCGTTCGAGGCTCGATGTCATCGCGTCCAGATCGTCATGCGGCACGGCGATGCCCGCCGACCCGGTCAGCGTCTCGACGGCGTGCGGGAACGCGGTCGCCACAATCGGCACTCCCGCCGCGAGCGCCTCGGCGAGGACGCCGGACGTCGCCTGATCCTTGGAGTCGTAGGGGAGCAGGACGGCGTCGGCGGCACCGAGGAGCGCCGCGAGATCATCCGATGAGAGGTATGTGTTGACGAAGCGGACGGATGCCTCGACGCCCAGGTCGCGGGCGAGCCCGATCAGCGATTCGCGATAGGCCTCGCCGCTGTGCGCGAGGACCTTCGGATGGGTCTGCCCCGCGATGACGTACGTCGCGTCGACACCGCGTTCGCGGAGCCAGGCGAAAGCGCGGATCCCGCGCTCCAGTCCCTTGCCCGGCGCGATGAGGCCCCACGTCAGGACCGTCGGTGATGCGCCCCGGCGATGTGCGGAGTGCCGCGGCAGTGCGGTGGCGCCGTGCGGGATGACGTACACATCCTCCGGGCTGACGCGGAAGTGTGCCAGGAGAGTCTCCCGGGCATGCTCCGTCATGACCACGGCGGCCGTCGAAAGCTCCACGGCAGCCTCGAGCACCCGCCTCTGTCCGCTGCTCGGCCGGGGTAAGACGGTGTGCAGCACCGTGATGACGGGCACCCGCAGCGCCTCGAGGACGGCGAGGACTTCGTCGCCGTCGGCGCCGCCGTAGATCCCGTATTCGTGCTGCACGATGGCGGCGTCGCATCGGTTCAGTGCTCGCGCTGCCTCGGCCCTGCTGCCGGCGTCCCCCGGCCGCAGCGCGGACACGATGCGCACGCCCGCCTCGGCCGGCGAAGCCATCTTCTCGTCCGGATCGAGCACACGAACCACAGACGCCGAGGCGGAACGCGGGTCGATCAGCGCGAAGGCGAGTGAGCGTGTGAATGTGGCGAGGCCGCATCTGGTCGGCGGGTATGTCGACAAGAATCCGAATCGCATTTCTCTTCCTCCCCAAACGATGCGCGGGCGCGCATCGTGCGGCGAGGGTTCCCATGGCGGGCGACGACGTCTCGGTGGACATTTCGGGTAGCGAGGTGATCAGCACGGTAAAGCGGTTCTCTCCGCGGCGGCGGGGGCTTGACAACCGCTTCACGTCGTCTTGCGGACCGCAGCGGGGTGCTGGGCCGCCGTTCGCCTCTACGCTTTTCCGCTCGATTTGGCTAGGGGGTCCCGTGACCGCGAGCCGTTTCCTAGCGTGGATGTTGGAGCGACACCAACCCGGGTCGAGCTCCGAATTCACACACCCATGAAGACAAAGGAGCAGTCATGTCCTCAAACTGGGACGCGTGGGACTACCGTCAATCCGCCAACCGTGGTGCCGGCGCACGCAATCTGGTGGGCTACCACGTCCACGCCACCGATGGCGACATCGGCAAAATCGATGAGGCCAGCGACGACGCCGGCAGCAGCCGTCTGGTCGTCGACACCGGGCCGTGGATCTTCGGCCGCAAGGTCGTTCTGCCCGCTGGAACCGTCCAGCGCGTGGACGACGCCGACGAGAAGGTCTACGTCGACCTCACCAAGGACCAGATCAAGAACTCTCCAGAGTGGGATCAGACCACCACGGGTATGGATGACGACTACCGTGGCCGTCTCGACACCTACTACGGCGACTTCTACCGCTGACCCGGCATGGGTGCCAGGCAGCGGCCGGGCACCCACGTAGTCAGCGGAGAAGGACTGTGCCGCCTCATGCCCGTTCACGGGTGTGGGGCGGCACATCTTCGTGCGCGAGCGAACGTCGACCGAGCCACCCCGCCCGGCGGGAGCGGTGGCGGGCAGGCCGCTAGGGTGGCCGATGATGAACTCTCCGGTGGCCCTTCCGCGCGTGTCGGCTGCGCGACACGGAGTAGCGATGCTTTTCATCGCGAATGCGTTGGTGTTCGCGACGATCGTGACCCGCTATCCGGAGCTGAAGGACCGGTTCGATCTCAGTGAGTTGACGTTCGGCCTCATGGTGGCATGCGGCCCGGTGGGTTCTGTCGTGGGCAGCATCTTCGCGGGCCGGCTGGTGGCTCGACTCGGTGCGGTACCCGTCGCTGTGACGTCATCCGTGATTCTCGGCGTCCTGCTCATGGTGGCCGGCTTCGCCGACGGACCGGTCATGCTCGGGGCCGTTCTCTTCGCGATCGGGTTCGGGGATGCCACGGGCGACGTCGGGAACAACGCGCATGGTCTTGCCATTCAGCGACTGATGGGCCGATCCATCATCAACGGGTTGCACGGTGCATGGAGTGCGGGAGCGATCGCCGGGGCCATGCTCGGAGCAATGGCGTTGCAGTTCGCGATTCCCATCGGCATCCATCTGCCCGCCATGGGAGTCATCATCGTCGTCGGCAGTCTTTGCGCACTCCCGCTCGTGCGACTGCACACGACGCCTCCAACGCCGGGGGTGCGGGCCGAGCCTCATCGGCGTGGTCGGTTCAGTGCCATTCTCATCGCGGCATGCGCTCTCGCCGCCATCGGTGCGTTCCTCGAAGATCTCGGCTCGACATGGGGAGGCGTCTTCGTCGCCGCCGAGACCGGCGCCACTTCCGCCGAAGCAGCGATCCCGTTCGTCGCGTTGATGGGCGCTCTCACACTCGGCAGGTTCCTCTCTGATGCACTCGTGAACCGGATCGGCGCGGTCGGCACTCTTCGCGTCGGCTCCGTGGCCGCGTTCGTCGGACTGGTCGTCGCCGTGGCTGCACCGCACACGTGGGTCGTCGCCGTCGGACTCGGCCTCCTCGGGCTCGGCATCGCCCCCATGATTCCGCTTGCCATGGACGCCGCCGACCGCGCCCCCGGACTCGATGCAGGCACGGGCCTCGCCGCCGCAGCCACCGTGATGCGACTGGGCCTTCTCGCCTCACCGTTGATCGTGGGGGTCATCGCCGAATGGGCTGGACTACGGGTCGCGATCGCGGTCTGCCTCGTCGTGCCCGCGGTGGCTCTGGTGCTCGCGGGGCTGGTGCGCGGCGCCGATCCGCTCGCCACCGCCGCACAAGCGGAAGGCACCAGGCCCGGACGTCGCGATCACTGAAGTACGCAGCCCGAAACAGCTGCCACCGCCACTTCGTCACACACTCGGCCGCGCTACGTTGACAGCATGCAGCCTTCCGCGCGCAGCCCGCTCGTCGACAGCGCGAGCACTTCCTCATGACGCCCACCCTCACCACCCACCCGGTCCCGGGCTACGGCGCTGAGGATGTCGTGGTCTGCGATCACGGCGCCGACGAGGGCGCCGTCTTCACCGGAACGGCCGACGGGTCGGTGTTCCGGGTCAGTCACGACGGCGCGAAGGTCGACCGGATCGCCGGAACCCAGGGTCGGCCGCTCGGCCTGGAGCTCGATCTCGACGGTCGGCTGCTGGTCTGCGACGCGCGCCGCGGGCTCCTCCGCATCGACGTCCGCACCGGCGGCGTCGAGGCGATCGCCCGCGACGTGGACGGCCACCCGATGCGGTTCTGCAACAACGCCGCGATCGCCTCAGATGGCACGGTCTGGTTCAGCGACTCCTCCACCAAGTTCGGGGTCGACGACTGGAAGTCGGACTTCGTTCAGAACACCCGCACCGGGCGGCTGCTGCGCCTCGACGTCGACGGCACCGTCACCGTGGTGCTCGACGGACTCGCCTTCGCCAACGGTGTCGCGCTGTCACGTGCCGAGGACTTCGTCGCCGTCGCCGAGACCGGCGCCCGCACCGTCGTCCGGCGGTGGCTGACCGGCCCGAACGCCGGAGCCCGAGATCTGCTCTGCAGCGACCTTCCGGGGTACCCCGACAACATCGCGAGGGGCAGCGACGGCCTGATCTGGGTCAGCATCGCCAGCCCGCGCGATTCGCTCGTCGAGCGGCTGCAGACCGGACCGATGGTGCTGCGGCGGCTCGCGACCCGCCTGCCGCAGAGGCTGCAGCCGGCTCCGAAGCGCACCGTGCGGGTCCAGGCCTACGACGACGACGGGCGGCTGATCCACGACGTCGCCGTGGACCCGAAGACCGAGCGGGCCTCCTACCACATGGTCACCGGCGTCCGGGAATACCAGGGCCGGATCTGGCTCGGCAGCCTGCACGAGGCTGCGATCGCCGTGATCGACCTCTGAGCAGGCAGTTCACCCGGCCCGCCCGGCCCCCAGGTCCGAGGACGTTGCCCCCACACAGCGGGATGGCCAGGCGAGTCTGCTCCGTTCCGGCTGCGCTCAGTTCACGAAGACGGGCCATGCCACAAGGGAATAGTCCGCGATATAGGTGTCATCGTCGAAGCCGTAGCACGCCATCTCGATCTGGCCAGGCGAACTGAGGGTCACCAGCCTTTCGATGTCCAACGCAGCAGGGGAGTACCGAGCGTTGTTGATCATTTGCCGGACCGGTCCCGTGCGCTCTCCGTTGACCGACACGAGGCACGCGCTCGAATAGTCGCGCTCGGTGTTGTTGAGCTCGCCCTGGGCGCGGACCAGGTACGTGCCCGCAGGGACGAGAACGGAGCCCACCGGAAAGGGGTCGACCTGCGACGGAATGTACGCTCGGCTCGTGGTGCCCTGCCGATAGATATGTGCGGCTCCCGGAGTCGCCGCCCCCGCCCCTGGGGGCCCTTCGGGGCCGGCAGGGCCCTCAGGCCCCACAGGCCCGACAGCGCCTTCCGGCCCAGCGGGTCCAACCGGACCAACGGGGCCCGCCGGCCCCGCAGCTCCTGCCGGGCCGGAGACGCTCCACTGCACCTCGCGCTCCGCGAGCACGCTCGGTTTGGTGAGGCAGACGCCATCTGGTGGGATGCGCAACACACCGGTGACCTTGTTCTGGCAGGCGACGATCGCGACCGCGGTCGCGGGAACGGCGGCGGGCGTGACCGCGCCGGCCGTCGCAGCGAGGGCGACGACGCTTGCCGCCAAGAGAACCGCGGTGCGCGCCCTAGCCATGGAGCACCGCCATCATCGACGGATTCTGGATGGTTCGCATCGCCGTCTCCTTCTGGAATGGCACCGTCAGCCCGGCGCCGAATGAGCTGATCGTCTCTCGCGGGCAGGGCCACGGCATCCATCCCGGCAGTGGTTCTGAGGGGCGGAGGTCTCGACGGGGTGCGCGTCTGGTCGTAGGCCGTGTCCGACCCGGGTCTGATGCGCCGAACGCGCTCGCGGCGTAGTCTCCCGCCATGTGGCTGCGGCGCCCGTCCCTCGTGGAAGCCGTCGTCGGCGCGCTGTGCGGCATCCCGGTCGGGGCGTTCTTCCTGCCGACCACGTTCTGGGCGTTGCCCATCGCCGTTGCGACGGCGGCGCTGATCATGGTGCTGCCTCAGCGGCCGCTGACCGCCGGAGTGGTGCTGTCGGCGCTCTTCCTGCTCCTCGATCTGACCGGCCTGACCCCCGACGGCGCTCCCTACCTGGCACCGTTTCTCATCGGGGTCTACTACCTCGGGCGTTACGCTCCACTCTGGCGTGGTGCGCTCGTCGCTCTCACGTTTCCGATCGCCTCGATGGAGGCGTGGAATCAGAGCACGGTGGCTTTCGCCCTCGTCTTCACGGGATCCGTCTTCGCGTACGGCCGGGTGGTGCACTCGCGCGCCGAGAGTGCGCACCGCGCGCAGGCGTCTGCGGCAGAACTGCAAGCGACGGATGCCGCGGCCGTGGCTGCGCGGATCGTCGCAGACGAGCGCGCCCGGCTCGGCGGACAGTCACTGGGACTGCTCAGGGCCGCGGTAGAAGGCATGAGGTCGGATGCTGCTGCCGCCCGCATCGATCTGGACCCGGCACTGATCGAGTCGGTGAGCAGGCGGGGCAGGCAGGCCGTGACCGAGTTGCGCTGGTTGCTGGGCATCCTCCGGTCGGAGCCCAACCCCAAGCACTCCAGCACGCCGTCCGCCGCGGGCATTCGCACGATCGACATCGTGCTCGCGGCGGTGCTGCTTGTCGGAGGAGTCCTGGAGCTGTCGTTTCAGGCGTGGCAACCGCCGAGTCCCCTCGCATGGGCCCTTGCCCTCGTGCTGCCGGCCTGCGTGCTCGCCAGGCGGCGCTTCGGCACCATCGCGTGCATCGTGGCGACGGCTGGCGTCGTCTCGGGACTGCTGGCCGGGGTCCTGCCGGGCGTCTCGAGCCTGCTCTGCATCGTGCTGCTGGCCTGGTCTGTCGGCACGGCGGGGCTGCCCCTGCTCTGGCTGATCTTCGCTGCACTCGCCGCCGCGTCAGCCGGATGGTTCGACCTCCATGAACCGGGCAACGGCCTCTTCTGCCTCGCAGTGATCGCGCTGCCGGCGTTCGCGGGACTCGAGTGGTCGGCGCAGGACCGGGCCGCCCGGGCCGCGTCTGCCGAAGCCGACCGGCTCCGCGCGGATCTGGACGCGCGGGTCGAAACAGCCCGCCGCGAGGAGCGCCTGCGGATCGCCCGCGAGCTGCACGATGTCGCGAGCCATTCTGTCGGCGTCATGGTGATGCAGGCTTCGGCCGCGTCCGCGCTGCGCGAGCGCGATCCGGCGGCCGCGCGGGATGCCCTGAAGACTGTCGGCGAAACCGCTGAGCACACCCTCAAGGAACTCGAGGTGATGTTCGATCTGCTCGACTCCGGCGCGATCGGGGGCCCTGGGCTGGCCAGAGCTCCTCGTGAGCCGCTGCAGAGCCTGGTGGATCGGATGCGCAAGACAGGACTGGAGATCTCGCTCGAGCGGACGCCGGTCCCCCCGAACCTCGACGACGTCGTCTATCGGATCGTGCAGGAGAGTCTCACGAACATCGTGCGGCATTCGAACGCACGCAACGTGCGGATCCGGGTGGAGTGGTCCGGCGACGAGGTGCGTGTGGGCGTCAAGGACGACGGGGTGCGTCGCGCAGATCCACCCTCTCGGAGTTCTGAGACCACGGGCTTCGGGCTCACCGGTCTCGACGAGCGCGTGGAGGGCGTGGGCGGAACCTTCCGAGCCGGGTGGACAGACGAGGGATTCCTCGTCGAAGCGGTGTTCTCGGCCGACGCTGTCGCGAGGCTCTGATGGCGGACTCTCCGATCCGCGTGCTGATCGCGGACGATCAGCACCTCATCCGTGGGGGACTGCGGGCCATCATCGACGCAGAACCCGACATGCGGGTCGTCGGAGAGGCCTCCGACGGCGCGTCGGCCGCGCGTGAGGCGGTCGCCACTCGTGCCGACGTGGTCCTGATGGACGTGCAGATGCCGGGCATCGACGGCATCGAGGGGGCCCGGTCGGTCATCGATGCCCGGCCCGAGGCGCGAGTCGTGATGCTCACGATGTTCGATCTCGACGAATACGTCGTCGGCGCGCTGCGCGCTGGAGCCAGCGGGTTCCTCCTGAAGACCACGCCGCCGGCCGATCTCACCGCCGCCATCCGGGCGTGCCTGAGCGGAGCGATGCTCTTCGCCCCCTCGGTCACACGGCGGCTCGTCGAGTCCTACGTGAGTCAGCCACCGCCCGTCGATGGCGTGCCCGACCGACTCGCCAGCCTGACGCCGCGCGAGCTCGATGTGTTCGAGGCGATCGCGCGGGGGCTGTCCAACAGCGAGATCGGCGCTCAGCTCTATATGGGCGAGGCGACCGTCAAGACCCACATCACGCGCATCCTGGCGAAACTGGGCTTGCGTGACCGTGTGCAGGCGGTGGTGCTCGCGTACGACTGCGGTCTCATGCGGCCGGCGGTCGTGCACAGGGACGACTCGCCCCCCGCTCGTTGAACGAGCCGAAGACGGGACGAAGTCCGCCCCCGCCGGTGTCGTCCCGCTGACAGTGCGGCCGGCAACGACGGGAGCGTCAGACCGAAGTCGGACCACAGGCTACGACTTCGCGAGAGCCGATGAGGACTTCCGGTGCGCGAGGGACCGCGTCTCGTGGGATGTGCGGCCCGCGCGGCAGCGGGCATCGTGGGCTTCGCACCGACGGTGCACCGCAAACTACGTGGAAGGTGGCAATCATGCGACGTCTTGATGTGGCGCTGCGCTGGCTGGGAGCGATCGGGATCACGCTCGCCCCGCTCGGTATCTTCGTGCTTCCGGGGCTGCTGCACCCGGAACCTTACGAGACCGCCGAGGATCAATTCACAGCGATCGCCGAAGGCACGGGGGGTGAGTACCTGGCACTGGGCCTGCAGATCTTCGGCTCGGCCATCCTCATGGCGGCCGCGGTGGGAATCGGCGGCTGCACGATCGCACGTGGTCGAGGACGCACACTCGGCGCGATCGGCCTGATCACCGGAATGGTCACGGCGGTCGTCCTCCTCCTGGTGCTGGGATTCGAACTCGCCACGCTGACCATTCTGATCTCGTCGACCGACACGGACGCGGCGGTCTCACAGGTGGTCGCACTCTCGGCTAGTCCGGCGTTCGGGGTGCCGCTGCTCGTCGGCCTCGTCGGCTTCTTCCTCACCCTTCCGCTCCTGGTGTTCGCACTGTGGCGCAGCCGGATCGTGCCGATCGTCGTTCCGCTGCTGTTCGCGCTGCCCGTCTTGGTCGGCTTCGTGCCGCTCCCGGTGGACACGACCGTGCTCGGGGGGGTGACGATGCTGATCCCGTGCCTCTGGGCGAGCGTGCAGCTCGTCCGCGGCGCCGTCACCGACGCGAGCGCGGATGCCGCGACGGCCGAGACAGCTCGGGTTGCCGGCTGAGCCCAGTATGCGAAAACGCCCCGGGTGCCCCGGGGTGTTTTCGCGCTTACACGCGTCACACAGCGCCGGGACGCGCCGCCGAGGTGACCCGCGGGCTTTCGCTGTCGGGCAGTACCGCGCCGACCGGACGCGCCTCGCGGTTGAGGATGCGGCGGATGACGGCATCCACCACCGCCCCTATCACCGCGGCGATCACGATCGCGAGCACGATGGCCAGCAGCGGCTGGTCGTGCAGCCACTGCCCGGCAACGATCCCGAATACCGCCGAGTATGCCGCCCAGGTGATGCCGGCGGCGATCGAGAGCGGCAGGAACCGGCGAAGCGGGTAGCCCGTCGCACCGGCAGTCATGTTCACCGCGATCCGGCCGACCGGGATGTAGCGCGCGGTGAAGATGAGGAGCGCACCGCGCCGGTCCAGCCCGCGGCGTGCCCACTCGACCGCGCTGGTGACGCGCCTCGTGCGCATCCAGCGGAAGCGGTCCGTGCCCAATACCCGGCCGAGCTGATACGCGATGTTGTCGCCGATGATGGCGCCTGCGGCAGCCACGCCGATGAGCAGCAGCAGGTTCGGCTGTCCCGTGACCACCGAGACCGTGGCCGCGCCGACCACGACCGTCTCGCTCGGGATCGGCGGGAAGAACCCGTCGATCACGCACACGGCGAGCACGACCACGTACACCCACGGCGATGCCGCGAGGTCGGTCACGAGGGTCGTCAGCAGTGCGAGGAGGTCCATGCCTGCGACGCTACGAACGGGGCAGAGGCCGGCACAGCCGACCGAAGCATGGACTGCACCTTACTTTCGTCAGTCCTGCGGGAGGGGTCTGCGTTCCTACGATGGGGGGATGCTCCGTGCCGGTCGTTCCCTGCGAGGGTCGTGGCCCACGCCGGTCGGCGTCGTGCTCCTGCTCCTCGCGACGTCGATCGCGCTGCCGTTGGCCCGGTGGGGCGACTCTGCGCTGGTGCTCGCCCTGATCCCGGCAGCGGTCGCCGGCTACCTGGCGGGACGCCACATGGTCGGGCTCGTGTCGGCCGTGGTCGCCTTCTCCGTCGTGCTGGCGGCCTCGCTCCCGATCTCTTACGTGCTGCCCGGCACCGCGCCCCTCGGCGACTGGATGGCGAGCGTACTCATCGCGCTGCTCACAGTCGTGGCTCCCTGGTGGTTCGGCAGGTACCGGATGCTGCGGGAGGAGCAGCGCGAATCGGATGCCGCGATCCTCGCCGACCGCGCGCAGGCCGACGAACGCGGGCGCATCGCGGACGACCTCCACGACACGATCGGCCACGAGCTGGCATTGATCGCGGTGCAGGCTGGAGCTCTGGAGCTCGGGCGGGATCTCAGTCCCGCGCAGCGTGAGCAGTTCCGCGCGCTGCGCGAGGCCGCCGTGCGGGCGAGCGACCGTCTGCGCGATGTGGTGCGGGTGACGCGGCCCGAAGACGGCCCGAGTCGACTGGACCCCGTCGGCGGCGAGGGCATCGCTGCGCTCGTGGCCGGGGCGAGGGATGCCGGGATGAGCGTCGAGGCGGCCATCGACCACGCGCTCGTTGCGGCCGCGGATCCATTGATCGCGGAGCTGGCCGTGCGCACAGTTCGCGAGGGCCTCACGAACGCGGCCAGGCACGCACCCGGCGCCGCGGTCGAGATCCATGTCGGGCGGTCCGACGCCGACGGCGTGACGGTGTCCATCCGCTCGGCGGCGTCCACCGAGACCGGTGCGCAGGGCAGCGGCCACGGCATCCCGAGCCTCCGTCGTCGTGCCGAGCTGCTCGGTGGGTCCATCGATGCGGACTCGACGCCGGGCGGCGGCTTCGAGCTGAGGCTGCGGGCGCCGATGCGCGCCGAGACCGTCGCGCACGGATCCATGGATGCCGCGGACCCGGCGCTGCGCACCAACGCGCGTGCTGCCCGCCGACGTGTGTGGCAGGCGACGATCGTCCCGGCCGTGATCCTCGGGCTCGCCCTCGTCGGCTTCGCCGTCGTGCAGGCGATCACGTTCGCGCACACCGCGGTCACGTCCGAGCTGTACGAGAGCATCGAGCTGGGCGCGACGCGGGCGGCGCTCGCGCCGCTTCTGCCGGCGGGCACCCCGGGCCCGGTGCCGATCGTCGCCGAGCCGCCGTCGCCCGACGGAACGGAGTGCGAGTACTTCGCCGCGCGCGACGGCTGGCTGCACTTCACCGATGCGACGTATCGCCTGTGCTTCGATCAAGGAGTGCTCGTCGAGAAGACCCTGCTGGAGGCGCGATGATCCGGGTGCTCATCGCCGACGACGAGGCCATGATGCGCGCGGGCGTGCGCTCGATCCTTGAATCCGACCTTGAGATCGAGGTGGTGTTCGAGGCCGCGAATGGCCGCGAAGCGATCGACGGCACCCAGCGCCACCGTCCCGATGTGGCCGTGCTCGACATCCGGATGCCGGTGCTCGACGGCCTGAGTGCGGCCACAGAGATCGCGGCCACCGTGCCGGGCACCCGGATCGTGATGCTGACGACCTTCGGTGAGGACGACTACATCGAGCGAGCACTCGGCGGCGGCGCGCTGGGGTTCCTGCTGAAGGCCGCCGATCCCCGAGAACTGATCGCGGGCGTTCGCGCGGTCTCGGAGGGCGGCGCGTACCTCTCCCCGGACATCGCGCGCCGGGTCATCGCGCCGTACCGCGAGGGCGACCGCACGCGCAGCGCGGAGGCCCGCGAGTCTGCCGCTACCCTGACCGATCGTGAGCGCGAGGTGCTCGCTCTGCTCGGCGCGGGAGCCTCGAACGCCGAGATCGGCACGCAGCTGCACCTCGTCGAGGGCACGGTGAAGGGCTACGTCAGCACCATCCTGGCGAAGCTCGGCGTGCGCAACCGCGTCGAAGCCGCCGTGCTGGCGTACCGGGCGGGCATCGTCGCGGCCGAATGATCGGGCATCCGCTGTCCGACGAGCGGGAGGCCGCGTGGCAGGATCAACCCATGAGCACCCTCGTCAACGCCGATACCTTCGTTCGCGCGGAAACACACCGGATGATGCACGACCTGCAGTCCAATGTCGGAGGCGTCAACCGCTTTCTGCACAACCGCGAGCCGGCCGCGGTCGACAAGCAGACCGTCATCCGCCTGAACCGTGACACGCTCTACAGCTTCGCGGTCGTGGACATCAGTGCCGGGGCGACGCTCACGATTCCCGAGCACGGCGAGCGATACCTCTCGGCCATGGTGGTCAACGAGCACCACTACGTGGATGCCGTCTTCCATGACGCCGGCGAGTACGAGCTTTCGCTGGACCGGTTCGGCACACCACACGTGGTGGTCGCCGTCCGAATCCTGGCCGACCCCAACGACCCCGCGGACCTCGCCGAGGTGCGGGTGATCCAGGACGGCATCGGCTTGGAAGCCCGCTCCAGCCAGCCGTTCGAGATGCCTGAGTACGACACCGAGACCTTCGACGAGACGCGCGACGCCCTGCTCGCGCTGGCCCGCAATCTCACCGGCTTCGACCGGATGTTCGGCGCCCGCGATGAGGTGGATCCCGTGCGGCACCTCATCGGCACGGCGGCCGGATGGGGCGGGCTGCCTTCCGCGGAGGCGAGCTACATCGGCGTCGACCCGCGGCTTCCGGTCGGGCGGTACGAGTTGACGGTGGGGGATGTCCCGGCCGACGGGTTCTGGTCGATCTCGGTCTACAACGCCGCCGGCTTCTTCGAGCCGAACGAGCGCGCCGCGTACACGATCAACAACATCACCGGCGTGCGCAACGACGACGGCAGCATCACCGTCCGCTTCGGCGACTACCCCGCAGACGTCCCCAACGCCCTTCCGATCACGGAGGGCTGGAACTACCTCGTCCGGCTCTATCGCCCGCGCCCCGAGATCCTCGACGGGGAGTGGACCTTCCCCACACTGAGCACCTGAACCCCGAACGCGCACTCGGATCGGTGCGGATGAACGGGCGAAGCGGTGAACTCCGCCCTGCCGCTGCGATCAATCCAGAGCTAGGCTTCGCGACTATGGACATGCTGGGGGGCGGAGAGATCGCCGCAGCCGACCTGACGGACTGGCGCAAGCTGGCGCAGGGGCTGCACGCCCGATACCGGGTCGACGACTTCACGAGCGGCGCACTGTTCGTCGTCGCGGTGGGCGAGGCGGGCGACGCGCTCCGCCACCACCCGCAGGTGTCTATGGGGGCGGGGTACGTCGATCTCAAGCTGGTGAGCGACGATGCCATCTACCGCGACGGTGAAGGCACCGAACACGTCGTCGAATGGGTGACCCAGCAGGACGTGATGCTGGCGCGACGGATCTCCGAGATCGCCGCCGATCACGGAGTCGCCGCCGACCCTGCAGCGGTCAGCCACATCGAACTCGGCCTCGACACGGCACGCTCGGCGACCATCGCCCCGGTGTGGGCGGCACTCCTCACCGGAAGCGCCGACTCGCAGGGCCGCGGGTCTCCCAGCGACGAGATCAGAGACGCCACAGGGCGAGTGCCGAACCTGTGGTTCGGGGAAGCCGACGAAGGGGAGGCCCCGCGTCAGCGCTTGCACATCGAGGTCTATGTCGCGCCCGAGGTGGCCGAGCAACGCATCGTGGACGCCGTCGCGGCAGGGGGGACCGTCGTCGATGACAGCAACGCGCCAGAGCTCACGGTGATCGCCGACCAGGACGGCAACACCGGAGTCGTGTGCGTGGACGTGTCCGCCGCAAAGAAGGCGTGAATGTCTCAGGGATAGTGTCGTATCCGATCGTTGCCGTTCGTGGATCTGGTGTGCGACCCGTTCGGGCCGCCGCGACGAAGGAGCCACGACATGGCTCTCGTCCCGATGAGAGGAGACGACAGTGCCCAAGTATCTGATCGCATTCAACGACGAGTGGGTGCCCGAGCACACCCCCGACGAACTGCACCGCAAGAGCGAGGCCTCGAAAGCTGTGCTCGAAGAGATGACGGAGGCAGGCGTCTTCCTCTTCGCGGAGGGGGGAATCGATGCCTCGACCGCGATCTTCAGCGTCGTGAGCAAGGACGGGAAGCCCGTCTTCACCGATGGGCCGTTCGTCGAGAGCAAGGAGCACCTCGGCGGGTTCACTGTCGTCGAGGTGCCGGACGACGAGGCCGCACGATACTGGGCCGGGCGACTGGCCATCTCGCTGGACTGGCCCCAGGAGGTGCACCGGTTCCCGTCGGGCCTCGCGGAGATCATCGAACGGCAATCGCCTGCGAGTGAGTGACGTGGCTCGAGACCGGCCGTCCGCGATCGGACCAGCGGAGCGCTTTGCGGCCGGCGCCGTCGAAGCGCGTCTCGTCCGGTCCGCGGCATCCGCCCACGCTCTGCTGGGTTCATGACCCCAACCCCTGTCGAGGAGGCCATCAGCCGCGCACACCACGAGGAGTGGGCGCGGCTGGTGGCGGGTCTCGCCCGTCGCTTCGGCGATCTGGACCTCGCCGAGGACGCTGCAGCCGAGGCATTCGTCTCCGCCGTGGAGCGGTGGCCGCGCGACGGGGTGCCACCCAACCCCGGCGCCTGGCTCACCACGACCGCAACGCGCAAGGCGATCGACCGGCTGCGTCGAGAGTCCCATCGCGACCGCAAACAACAGGCTGCACTGATGCTGTCGGACGAGAATCCACCCGAGCCGACCGGACCGGTCGAGGACGACCGGCTTCGGCTGGTCTTCACGTGCTGCCATCCCGCGCTCGCCACGGAGGCCCGCATCGCGCTGACGTTGCGCCTGCTCGGCGGACTCACCGTCGCGCAGATCGCCCACGCTTTCCTGGTGCCGGAGACCACGATGGCGAGGCGGATCACGCGCGCGAAAGCGAAGATCAAGGCAGCGCACATTCCCTACCGGGTGCCGTCGGCGACCGATATCCAGGAGCGGCTCGCCGGGGTGCTCGCCGTGATCTACCTCATCTTCAACGAGGGCTATCTGACCACTGCGGGAGACGACCCGCTGCGCGCCGACCTGACCGACGAGGCGATCCGATTGGGCCGCCTCCTGCGCACGCTCCTGCCGGATGAAGGGGAGGTGACCGGCCTCCTCGCGCTGATGCTCCTGACGGACGCACGCCGCACCGCGCGCGTGTCCCGCACCGGTGAGCTGGTGACCCTGGATGAGCAAGACCGCGGCGCGTGGAACAGGACCCTGGTGGTCGAGGGTCACGGCCTCGTCCGCGAGCGGATCGCCGCCGTCGCCGCCGGTGCAGAGCCACCAGGGCGATATCAGCTCCTGGCCGCGATCAACGCCGTGCACACGGATGCCCCGACCTCGCGCGACACCGACTGGTCGCAGATCGTCGCCCTCTACGACCGCCTGATTGCCCTCGATCCCTCCGCGATCGTGCGGCTGAACCGCGCGATCGCGGTCGCCGAAGTGGACGGCCCCGACGTCGCACTCGCCGAGATCGACCGACTCGGCGAGGCGCTCGCCGAGTACCACGCATATCACGCCGCGCGCGCCGACCTTCTGCGGCGGGTCGGGCGAAGCCACGACTCGCGGACGGCGTACGACAGAGCCATCCGACTCGCCGGCAACGCCGCCGAGCGGGCATACCTCGCCCGCCGTCGCGACCAGCTCGTGGGGTGAACAGACAGCGCCCGCCTGCATCGCAGGCGGGCGCTGACGTGTGACGACGCTCAGCCGACGACTGGCTCGGGGTCGACGGCGGTGGTGGTCACGTGGGTTGCGGTTCCCTCGGCGACACCGCGACCGAAGGCGCGGCCCTGCATGACGGCCCCGAGGTCGAGACCGGTGGCGGCCTTGACGCTCTCGAACGTCGCCGTGAGGCTCGTCGACTGCTCGCGGGCCAGGTGGGATGCCGCGCTGTCGCCGCCGATCAGCGTGATGCTGCCGACCTTCTCGTACCCCTTGGCGAACTCCGCCATGAGCTGCGGCAGCTGACCGATGATCTCCTTCGCGAGGATCGCGTCCTGGTTCTCGCGCAGGGCCGCCGCCTCGGCGGCGACGGCCTCCGCAACGGCGTTGCCGCGAAGGCGGATCGCCTCCGCTTCGGCCTCCGCCTGCACGCGCACGGCGGCCGCCTCGGCTTCGGCCTTCATCCGGACGGCCGCCGCCTCGGCGGAGGCGGACGCCTCACGCGCCTCGGCCTGGGCCTTCACCGCGTAGGC
Organism: Microbacterium sp. B35-04; assembly: GCF_010634885.1. NCBI lineage: Bacteria > Bacillati > Actinomycetota > Actinomycetes > Micrococcales > Microbacteriaceae > Microbacterium > Microbacterium sp. B35-04. The sequence continues at coordinate 25,576 of NZ_MWLP01000059.1, forward strand.
ATCGGCATCCGAGCGCTCCTGAGCGACCTTGCGGTCGGCCTCGGCGTTCTTCTCGCGCTTGTACGCCTCGGCGTCCGCCGCGATCTGCTGCTGGTAGGCCTCGGCGTCGGCCAGCGTCTGCTGCCGGTACTTGTCGGCGTCGGCGACCTTCTTGACCTCGGCATCCAGTCGAGCCTGCGTGTTGTTGGCCTCCTGGAGCAGCACACCCTGCTCGGCCTCGGCACGGGCGAGGTTCTCGGCCTGCTCGGCCTGGGCGTTCGCCCGGCCGACCTCCGACTTGGCGGCGGCGGTGTTCTTGTCGAGCGCGGTCTGCTCGATCAGGTTCGCCTCGTCGGCGGCGAGCTGGCGCTTCTTCACCTCGCGCGTGGCGTCGATCTCTGCGACATCGGCTTCCCGCTTGACGCGCTGCACTTCCTTGGCGCCGAGCGCCGAGATGTAGTTGTTCTTGTCGGTGATGCCCTGGATGGCGAACGAGTCGAGCACCAGACCCTGTGCGAGCAGGTCGCCCGAGATGCCCTGGGCGATCTCGTCGCTCAGCTTCTGCCGATCCTGCATGACCTGCTCGACGGTGAGCTTCGCCACGACGCCGCGCAGCGCGCCTTCGAGCTGCTCCGTCGTGAAGACGACGATGGCGTCGTCCTGCGATGCGAAGCGCTCGGCGGCGCGGCGCACCTGGTCGGGTGTCGAGCCGATCTTCACGAGGGCGACGCCGGTGAGGTCGATCGTGACGCCGTTGATGGTCTGCGCGGTCGGCTCGAACTTGATCTGCCGCGAACGCAGCGAGACCTTGTCGGAGCGCTGCGTCAGCTTGTTGACGAATGCTCCGCGACCGCTGATGACGGTCATCTTGTTGGCTTCGCCCTCGGTGCTGTCGCGCGCCTTCTTGCCGACGATGACGATGGCCTCGTCGGCCTTCGGCACTTGGTACCACGCGCGGAACAGAATGAAGCCGATGAGGGCGACGACGAGCACGACTCCGACAGCTGCAGCGATGCCGATGAGGCCGAACAGATCCATGGGGGATTCTCCAGGTTGAGCCCGCCGATTGCGGGCCATGCTTCGAATCTATGGGCAGCGCTGCCTGCCGGTGCACCCGGGCCGCCGATTTGTGGATGCCGCGGCGTCTCGCGACCCGCTAAGCCTCGGCGTCGGAGGTGACCTCACGCGCCGGGTCGGCGGGCGACCGCTGCGCCCGGCTCAGCAGCACGAAGGGCACCGCGATCGCCGAGATCACCCCGCTCCAGAGCATCGACGAGGCGTACCCTCCGACATCCGCCGCTCGGCCCAGCACCGGCTGGAACACGACCCCGCCGGCGGAACCCATCAGCGAGTCGAACGACAGCACGGTCGCGCGCTGTTTCGACGGGATCATGTCGTTGAGGTAGGCGCGGTGCACCGGGTCGTCGATCGCCGAGGCGACGCCCCAGAGGGCCACCAGCACCAGCGCGAACCAGAAGTCGCGCACCAGCCCGAGCCCGATCAGCACGAGCGCGCTCGACACGGTCGCCAGCAGGATCGACGATGTGCGACGGCGGAACAGCTTTCGCACTCGCGGGGCGAGCAGGCCGCCGACGATCGAAGCCCCCGAAAGGAGAGCGGCCGCCAGCCCCGCGATCGAGTAGGCCTCCTCGTCGCCCCACAGTTCGAGCAGGTACGGCTGCATGGCGTAGAAGACGTAGATGCCGACGCCCGCGGTGAAGGGACTCGTGAGCATGAGCCAGCGCACCGGTGGATCGCCGAGGCCATAGCGGAAGGATGCACGCAGGACCGTACGGGTCGCCTGCAGCGGACGCTCGCTGCGATCCGGCTGGAAGCCCAGATCGTGCATCAGCAGGGCGGCGACCACGAACATCACCAGCAGGATGCCGCCGCGGACCAGGAACGGCACGCCCAGGTTCGTCAGCTGTGCGAGCACACCGCCGAGTACCGACCCGGCGAGCATCGCGACGCCGCCCACGATCTGCGCGCGGCCGAAGACGGTCTCGAGGCTGCCCTGGTAGCCGGTCACTTTCAGGGCGTCGACGAGCCAGGCATCGACCGCACCCGAGAAGAACGTGAAGCCCAGCCCGAGCAGCACCGACACCACCGCCCACGCCCAGAACGGCGACTGCCAGACCCACAGCATCCAATACATGACGGTCGTCACCGCCAGCGTGATCGTGCCGAGCAGGTACGAGGCTCGCCGCCCCACGGTGTCGGCTACCACGCCCGTCGGGATCTCGAAGATCAGCATTCCGGCGGTGAAGAACGCATTCGCCGAGAACGCCTCGAGGTTCGTGAGCCCGGCATCGAGCAGGAACAGCGTGTTGATGCCCCAGATGAACGATGCGGCGAGGGTGTTGCCGAGCAGCAGTGTGTAATACGTGCCCTGCACGCGGCGTGGAGTGGGCAGCGATGGCGCGGAACTGGTCCTGGAGATGGCGGCACCGCCTCTTTTCCACGGGATCTTCGGCTGACACCGCGACAGTATCCCTCCTGGCGGAAGCCGTCCACGGGGGTCGCCGCCGCCGGCCCTCGCTCCGCTAGGCGGTGGCGGGGCCGGCGAACCCCGTCGCGCGGGTGTCGGCGCCGACGGTCTGGTTCATGTGCTTCGCGATCCGCAGCACGACGGCGCGGTCGCCGATGCGGGCGCCGTGCAGGGCGTTCTCGAGGGCGAGCTCGAACCGATTGACATCGGCCAGCCGCCGCAGCCACACGGCCAGGATGAGGTTGTAGCGGCTGGCCGCCGTGATCGCGAGCCGCACCTCGGGCACGGACGTGATGGCGGTGCGGGCGACCTCGAGCACCTGCGCCGGAGCCTCGACGAAGTACCAGGCATAGATGGGCCAGCCGGATGCCGCGCGCGCCATGTCGGTGCGAAAGCGCAGGCTTCCCCTCGCGCGAAGCGTCGCGAGCGCGTCCGCAACACGCTGCGGCGCGAACCCGCTGCGCTCGGCGATCGTCGCGATCGGGACGCGGCCGTCCGCCCACACCTCGCGCTCGATCGCCTCCCGCAGGTCGTCGGGCACGCGCTGCGCCGCACGGGCTCGCGGCGGCCTCGGAGGGCGGACACCCTGGGCCTCGGCCGGCTCCAGCGCGCGCAGCCGCCAGCTCGCGCCGTCGATGAGTGTCTCGTTCACGAGGTGCGTGCGCACCGACCGGACGCCGTCGAGCCGGCCCAGGCGGTGCAGCGAATAGTCGGAGAGCCCCGCGATGTCGGGCGCGAAGACGATGGCCATGAGATCGCGCGACCCGGAGGTGACGTCGAGGACGTAGACCGCGGGGTCGCGCTGCAGTTCCTGGATGACGGCATCCATCTTCGCCCGTTCGCAGTCGATCTCCATGATCGACACCTGCCCGAGGGTGGGATGCCCCGTGACCCAGGCGATGCCCTCCTCGCGCAGCCGTGCCCACCGGCGCGCGAGGGTGCTGGCGTCGACGCCGATCACGGGGGAGAGCTCGTTCCAGCTCGCACGCGGCTCGATCTGGAGTGCGTGGACGAGCCGTCGATCGATTTGATCGAGGGTGATCTCCTGCACGGGCGGCCTTCCTGGTCGGTGCGTTGACGCAATTGTGACGCACAAGCAGCGCATTCCACGCAGAAATCCTGCAGGTTCATGTGTTCGAAACATATCCAGGCGCACCATTGCCGCATCGATCGCACCGACGAAAGGACCATCGTGAGTCTCATCACGACCGACGCCGTCACCCTTACCGAGTTGAAGCGCCATGCCGCCGACGGCGTCGAATCACGCCGTGACGAGCTCATCGGCCTGAGCCACGCGATCCACGAGAACCCCGAGCTGTCGTGGCAGGAGCACGAGGCCGCAGCCCTCGTCGCCCGCACCCTCGAGGAGGCAGGCTTCGACGTCGAGATCGGGGCGTACGGAGTCTCCACCGCCGTTGAGGCCGTGTATGGCACCGGCGACCTGACGGTCGCGATCTGCGCCGAGTACGACGCGCTTCCCGGCATCGGCCACGGCTGCGGGCACAACGTCATCGCCGCCTCGGGAGTAGGCGCCGCCCTCGCGCTGGCGCCGCTGGCCGACGCGGCAGGCCTGCGGGTCAAGCTGCTCGGCACGCCTGCGGAGGAGCACGGCGGCGGGAAGGTGGCGATGCTCCTCGCCGGTGCGTGGGAAGACGTCGACTTCTCGCTCATGGTGCACGGCATGACCGGAGAGGACATCTCGGCGACGGCCTTCAGTGCGACAGCCGTCGATCGGTTCGAGGTCGTCTTCCACGGCAGGACCGCGCACGCCGCGGGCATGCCGGAGCAGGGCCTCAACGCGGCTTCCGCCGCCGCGATCGCCCAGACCGCCATCGCCTTCCTCCGCCAGCAACTGCCCAAGGACACGAATCTCAACGCCTACGTCTCGCACGGCGGTGAGGCGACGAACATCATCCCCGACCGTGCCGTCGTGCAGGTCGAACTGCGCGCGTACGACACCGACGTGTGGCGTGACATGAAGAAGCGCGTGCTCGCGTGCTTCGAGGGTGCCGCCATCGCGACAGGATGCCGCTGGGAGTGGTCGGCGACCGAGCACCCGTACGCGCCGGTCAAGCACGACGCATCGCTCGGCGCCTTCTGGGACCGCAACCTCGTGGCGCGCGGCCGCACGATCGGCGCGGCGAAGATGGGCGGCGGCTCCACCGACATGGGCAACGTGTCGCAGGTCGTGCCCTCGATCCACCCCACCATCGCCTTCCTCGGGCAGACGGGCCCCGCCCACAACCCCGAGTTCACCGCTGCTGCGGCCACCCCCGCAGCCGACCAGGCCGTCATCGACGCCGCCACGATCCTCGCGTGGACGGTGCTCGACGTCGCCCTGGACGGCGCCCTGCGCGCCGACCTGCTCCACCGCACCGCCGAGCGCCC